>JAYVWX010000065.1:0-15821 GCA_043785715.1 Novosphingobium sp.
ACCGCCCGGCTATCATGGGCAGCGACCGGCTGGGCAAGGCGCTGGCCGAGCTGGTTCAGGCGGCGTAATGTTTGCTGCGCTAGAGTCCTGACATGGCAAAAATCGACACCCTTCGTGACGCGGCGCTGAATGCCGGCGGTGTGATGTGGCGTGAGGCCACCGCCCGATCGGTGAAGGCGCGCGACGAGGTGTTGCGCCGCGCGGCGCTGGTCCGCCAGCCGCAGCCGCTTGGCGCCAACACGCCCTCGCTTAGGCTGTTGCTGGGCGAGCTGGCAATGTTGGGCCGGCGCCGGAGCGGGTCGCTGGCGCCCTACACTGCGATCAAGCCGCAGCCGGTGTTGCTGGTCCCCGGTTTTGGTGCGCATCCGCTGCGCATGCGCCGCATGGAAGGTGCGATGATCGCCGCCGGGCATAGCGTTCATCCCTGGGGTCTCGGCTTTAATCTCGGCCCGACACCTGATAATTTCACCTTCCTGCTCGGCCGGGTCGCCATGCTGGCCAAGTTGCACGGCGAACCGGTGGCGCTGGTCGGCTGGAGCCTCGGCGGTCTCTACGCCCGCGAGATCGCGCGCCGCCAGCCCGAGACGGTCAGCCGCGTAATAACTTTGGGCTCGCCGTTTTCCGGCGACCGGCGCTCCAACAATGCCTGGCGCGCCTATCAGTTGATCACCGGCCATCCGGTCGATGAACCGCCGGTCGAATGCAATTTCTCCGCCAAGCCGCCGGTGCCGACCATTGCTCTGTGGAGCCCGCGTGACGGCGTCGTCGCGCCGCGCTCGGCTTGCGGCTGGCCTGGCGAGCGTGACCGCGCCATTGCCCTGCGCTGTAACCACCTCGCCTTTGCCAGCGATCCGGGCGCGATAGCCGAAGTGTTGCGGCAATTGGACCGCGACGATTGAATTTGCGGCGATAGGCGTCAGGTTGCGCCCGACGCTTAAGAATCGATTCACTCTGTTGCTTAACCGATCGGCAGGCTCGCAGAGGTATACTCCAGGCCTGGCGCTTGAGGGTCGATCGGAATGGACAAACGCAATCTCGGGAAATGGTCGGGCGTATTGCTGGCCGGTTTCGGCTTCGTGCTGGTGCTCGCCGGCGTCGTCGCGGTCCTGACGATGCTCGCCGTCTCGGTCGATCGCGAAACCCGGCTGCGCGAGCAGGAGCAGGTCGCCCATGGCGTGGCCGGCTGGATCGAGGAAACCCAGGCCCGTATTGTCGGCCAGACCAATTGGGACGACGCGCTGCGCAATCTGGGTGTCAAGTTCGACCCGGTATGGGCGCAGACCAATGTCGGCCAGTTCTTTCACGACATGGGCGAGCTGGAGCAGGCGTTTGTCCTCGATGCGGCGGATCAGCCGATTTACGGCATGACCGCAGGCGCGGATGTCGCGCCGCGCCTGTTCGCCGGCATGGCGAGCGAGGCCGCGCCGCTGATCGCGGCTGTTCGCAACCGCGAGCGGCGAAGAGCGCCTATCATCGCTCGCCCGCCTTTCGCGGTCATGCTGTCCAAACCGATCCAGGCCAGCGCGATCAGCCGCGTTGGCGGTATACCGAGTGTCATCTCGGCAACGCTGGTGCAGCCTGATTTCGGCAAAGTCCCGGTTCCGGCCCGCGCGCCAATCGTGATTACGGTCGAGACGCTCAACGCGGATTTCCTGACCGAATTTGGCCGCCGCTTCCTGCTGTCGGGGCTTTCGTCGCCGCCGGTCGCAACCGCTGCGGCACCGGGCGAAGCTTCCTATCTGCTGCGCGGCAATGGGGGCGGCGCCATTGGCCGGTTGAGCTGGCGGCAGCAGACCCCTGGCAGGCGGCTTCTCGATCAGGCCTTGCCGCCGATCTTGTCGCTGCTGGCCCTGCTGATGGCTGCCACCGCCTTTCTTTACATGCGGGCGCGGCGCGGCGCGCGGGCGCTTGTCGCCAGCGAATCGCGCTCGAGCTTCATGGCCTTCCACGATCATCTGACCGGCCTGCCCAATCGCGCTTTGTTTCAGGACCGGCTATCGGTGGCGCTGCGCTCCCTGCAACGCGGCGGCGAGCCGATTGGCGTGTTCCTGATCGATCTCGACCGATTCAAGCAGGTCAACGATTGCTACGGCCACGGCGCGGGCGATGCGCTGATCATCGAGGTGGCATCCCGGCTGCAGGGCCTGCTGCGGGCCAACGACACCATCTGCCGGCTGGGCGGCGACGAATTCGCCATCCTGTGCACGGCGGTTTCACCCAAAGGCCTGGCGACCTTGGCCGAACGCATTATCGCCACGCTGCGCGAACCAATCGAGCTCGATTTCGGCCGGATGTTTGTCGGCGCTTCAGTCGGCGTGACCGTAATTGCCGATGGCCGGGCAGATAGCGGCGAAGCGCTGCGCCAGGCGGACCTTGCCATGTATAGCGCCAAGGATGCGGGTGGATCCTGTTACCGCTTCTTCGAGCCGGAAATGGACCTTGCGCTCAAGACGCGGCAGAGCCTCGAGGCGGACCTGCGCGAGGCGCTGGCGAACGACGAGCTTACCATGGTGTATCAGCCCCAGATCGACGCGCGCGGCCATACCTCCGGAGTCGAGGCGCTGGTGCGCTGGGACCATCACTTGCGCGGCGCGGTCTCGCCGACCTGCTTTGTCGCCATTGCCGAGGAAGGCGGGCTGATCGAGGCGCTGGGCGCATTCACCTTCCGCCGCGCCTTTGCCGACAGCCTGCGCTGGCCCCAGCTGAAGGTGGCGGTCAATGTTTCGGCGATCCAGTTGCGCTCGACCGGCTTCCTGCCGCTGATCCGGCAAATCCTTAAAGAAACGACCGCCGATCCCCGGCGGATCGAGCTCGAGATAACGGAAGGCGTACTGCTCAACGACGATTTGTCGACCCACCAGACCTTGCGCACCCTGCGCGAGATTGGCTTCTCGATCGCCCTGGACGATTTCGGCACCGGCTATTCCAGCCTTTCCTACCTGCGCAAATATCCCGTCGACAAGGTCAAGATCGACCGCTCGTTCATCACCAGTCTCGGCAATGACCGGGAGGCCGAGGCGGTGGTCGGCGCAATCGTCAAGCTGGCCCGCGCGCTCAGTCTCGATGTGATTGCCGAAGGTGTCGAGACGGAGGCCCAGCTTGCCGGATTGCGCCGTGCCGGCTGCCGCGACGTGCAGGGCTATATCTATTCCAGGCCGATGGCGGCGGACGACATCCAGGGCTTCCTCACGGGTGTTGAGGCGAGCGCCGCATAGAGCGAGATGCGCATTGCATCGCGCCCGAGTGCATCACGCGCGCGGCGCCACTCGGCGGTAACTCAGCGCCTCGGCGACATGGATGCGGCCCACCGCCTCCATGCCGGCCAGGTCGGCAATCGTCCGTGCGACCCTGAGCATCCTCGTATAACCGCGCGCTGACAGCCGCATGGCCTCGGCCGCCTGGGCGAGCAGCTTGCGGCCGGGCTCGTCGGGGGTCGCGTGCGCTTCCAGCATGGCGCCGTCGAGCTGGGCGTTGGTGCGCATCGGGGTCCCCTCCAGCCGCGCGTTCTGGATCGCCCTCGCCTGCGCCACACGGGCCGCGACTTGGGCCGAGCCCTCGGCGGGCGGGGGCAGGATGAGGTCGGCGGCGCTGACGGATTCGACTTCAACATGCAGGTCGATCCGGTCGAGCAGCGGCCCGGAAACTTTGCTTTGATAGTCGGCGGCGCAGCGCGGCGCGCGGCTGCAGCCGAGCGCCGGGTCGCCGAGCCAGCCGCAGCGGCAGGGGTTCATCGCGGCGATCAGCTGGACCCTCGCCGGAAAGGTGACATGGGCATTGGCGCGCGCCACCGTGACCTCGCCGGTTTCCAGCGGCTGGCGCAGCGAATCGAGCACCGCCCGCTGGAATTCCGGCAGCTCATCGAGGAACAGCACGCCGAGATGGGCGAGGCTAACCTCGCCCGGGCGCACCTTCAGCCCGCCGCCCGTGAGCGCCGCCATCGAGGCGGAATGGTGCGGGCTGCGATAGGGCCGCACCCGGCTGATGCGTCCATCGACCAGTGTGCCCGCGACCGAGGCGACCATCGAGACTTCCAGTGCTTCGGCCGAGGAGAGTTCGGGCAATATGCCTGGCAGGCAACTGGCCAGCAGCGATTTTCCCGCGCCGGGCGGGCCGATCATCAACAGATTGTGCCCGCCCGCCGCCGCGATTTCCAGCGCACGCTTGGCGGTTTCCTGGCCTTTGACCATGGCCAGGTCCGGGCCCCGTCTGGGTGGTTCGGCCACGCCGAGTTCGGGGATGGGCAGCACTTGCGTGCCCTTGAGATGGTTGAGCAGGCTGATCAGATCGGGCGCGGCGAGGATCGGGATGCCGCTGGCCCAGCGCGCCTCCGATCCCTGGCCAGCCGGGCAGATCAGCCCCTTTTCTTCGCCCGAGGCATGGATCGCGGCGAGCAGCACGCCCGGCGAGGCAATGATCCGCCCGTCGAGCGCCAGTTCGCCGACCGCGACATATTCAGAAATCTGTTCGGCATCGGTCACCCCCATCGCCGCAAGCAGGGCCAGCGCTACAGGCAGGTCATAATGCGAGCCTTCCTTCGGCAGGTCGGCGGGGGAGAGGTTGATGATGATCCGCTTGGGCGGCAAAGACAGCCCCATGGCGGAGAGCGCCGCCTGAACGCGCTGGCGGCTTTCGTTCACCGCCTTGTCGGGCAGGCCCACCAGATGGAATCCCGGCATGCCCGGCGCGATCTGGCACTGCACCTCGACCCCGCGCGCCTCCAGCCCAAGATAGGCGACCGTCGAAACCAGCGCGACCACAGCGAACCCCCATATTTTCCCGAGGGGTTTGATGGCCGAGAGCGAGGCGGCTGTCGAGGGGTGGTTCGGAAATTGTGTTGCCCCCGCCTCCTGATGAAAAATATCACAAGCTTCGTCACCCTGAACTCGTTTCAGGGCCCATTTCTCAGCGCTCCCGGAGCTCGGTTTTCGAAAACTGACCTCACGGTTGGCGCCAATCTTGTTGGTTCCAAGCTTGCGGCACGATGGGCCCTGAAAAAGTTCAGGGTGACGAACGTTGAGGGTTTGAGCAGTATATGCATTTTCCCCCTATCGAAGGGGAAGTGAGAGAAACGCCAATTTAACCCTGCCCCTAAGGACTCGCGCAAGTCCGCATGCCCCAGACTGCGGCCATGCGACGGATTGCCATTCTGCTCATCGCCCTGTTTGCTGCCGCCGGGTCTCCGCTCGCGGCGCAAAGCGTGGTCTATGAGGAAGTGATCGAGGAAACCGGCGTTTTCGCACAGGGCGGCAGCGACCGGTTGGTCGAGGCTCAACCATCGCCCGCACTGCCCGGCGGCATCGCCACTTACGGGCCGTTCCGCGTGCTCGATGGCGCCCGGGCATCGCTGGTTGCCGCTACCGATGCGCGCTCACCGGAACAATTCGCCGCGATGCTGCGGGCCTTCCCGCAAATCCGCACGATTGAGATGATCGAATGCCCCGGCACCGACGACGACCGCGCCAACCTCAGGCTGGGAATGATGATCCATGCGCGCGGGATCGCCATGCATGTGCCGGGCAGCGGCTCGGTGCGGTCTGGCGCGGTGGAATTGTTTCTGGCGGGCTACAGGCGGATTGCCGATCCGGGGGCCGAATTCGCGGTTCACAGCTGGGCCGATGAGGACGGCCATGAGCCCGGGCACTTTGCTGCCGACGCCCCGGAAAACCGCCTGTATATTGACTATTACCGCGCCATCGGGATGAGCGAAGCCCAGGCAAGCGCGTTTTACGCGATGACCAATTCGGTGCCCAATGCCGACGCTAAATGGCTGACATCGGCGGAAATGGCGCTATGGGTGCGGCTCGATGCGCCCGAACCGCCTGCGCGGCTGCTTGACTTGGCGCTGGCGGTCAACTAACGGGCCAGCCCTTGCAGCGGTCGCCTTTGTGCGGCGTCGCCGGTCTATTTTTCAGAGGCTTTCCCGATGAAGCGCACGTTCCAGCCCAGCAATCTCGTCCGCGCTCGCCGCCATGGCTTTCGTTTGCGCAGTTCCACGGTGGGCGGCCGCAATGTGCTGCGCGCGCGCCGCGCCAAAGGCCGCAAGAAGCTGTCGGCCTGACCGCTCCGGTTCCCGAGGACCCGGCCAAACCCGCCGTTCTGACGCGGCGCGCTGATTTCCTCGCCGCCAACCGCGGATTGCGCATCGCCCGCCCGGGTTTCATTTTGCTGGCTAATCGCAATGCCGGCGCGGGGCTGCGCTTCGGCATCACCGTAACCAAACGCATCGGCAACGCCGTGGTGCGCAACCGCATGAAGCGGCGCTTCCGCGCGCTGATCCGCGAGCTGCTGCCCGAACACGGTTTGGCCGATACCGACCACGTCCTGATTGGCCGCGAAGGCGGCATCGAACGCGACTTTGCCGCGCTGCGCGGCGAACTGCTGGCAGCATTGGAGCGGGCGAGTGCGGGCAAGGGCGATCCGCCACGCCGGAAGAAGCCGAAATGAAACAGCTGCTCATCCTCATCGCGCGGGCGTGGCAACTGGGGCCCTCGCGCATCCTCCCGCCGACCTGCCGCTATGCCCCTAGCTGCTCGGAATATGCCATTCAGGCGCTCCAAAAATATGGTGCGATTAAGGGTGGCTGGCTGGCGGTGAAGCGGCTATTGCGCTGCCAGCCGTGGGGCGGGCACGGCTACGACCCGGTTCCGTGAACGCGGGGCGGCCATCACCGGCATTGACGAAAAGACGATAGAGAGCCCTCGTGGACAATCAGCGTAATATCATCCTGGCAGTTGTACTGACTGCCCTGATCCTGATCGGCTGGGACAGGGGGTTACAGTATTTTTATCCGCAGGCTGGCCAGACCCGACCTGCTGCAACGGCTTCGGCCAGCCAGGATGCGGCAGCACCGGCGAAGCCGACCCGCGAGGGCGGGCTGACCAGTCCGGCTGCCATCGCCTTGGAGGCGAAGGATATCAAGACCGCGCTGGCATCGCCCTGGCGGATCAGGATCGCCGCGCCGGGCCTATCCGGTTCGCTCAACCCGATCGGTGCGCTGGTCGACGACCTCACGCTCAACCGTCACACCGCGACGGAAAAGAAAGACAGCGGGCCGGTGCGGATATTCTCGCCGGCCGGAACACCCGCGCAGAACTTCGCGCAGTTCGGCTGGGCCGGCAGCGGCGTACAACTGCCCGATGCGGCAACCCCCTGGACGGCTCCGGTCGGCGCCCGGCTGACGCCGCAAACTCCGGTGACGCTCAGCTGGACCAACAGCACCGGCCAGACCTTCGCCATCCGCTACGCCATCGACAGCGATTACATGCTGACCGTCACCCAGACCGTGACCAACAGCGGCGCCGCGCCGGTGATCCTACGGCCGATCGCCCAGATCAATCGCACCGAACAGACCGCCAGCGTCGATACCTGGAACGTCCATTCCGGTCCGCTCGGCGCGTTCGACCAATCGGTCCAGTTCGGTCCGAACTACAAGGCCGTGCGCGAGGCCGGGGTGGTAGCAAATCAAGGCCGGCCCGACTGGCTGGGCTTTACCGACATCTATTGGATGAGCGCGCTGATCCCCGACAAGGTGCCCGCCACCAGCGACTTCCGTGCGCTCGGCAAGGGCATCTATCTCGCCAACGTGATCTATCAGGATACCGCGCTCGCCCCCGGCCAGCAGCTCACCCGCACCACCCGCCTGTTCGCCGGGGCCAAGGAAAGTGCGGTGCTCGACCGCTACGAGGACGCCGGCGTCGCCAATTTCGGCCTCGCCATCGACTGGGGCTGGTTCTTCTGGTTCGAGAAACCGATTTTCATGCTGCTCACCGCCCTGTTCAAGGCGGTCGGCAATTTCGGCGTGGCGATCATCCTGCTCACCGTTATCGTGCGCGGGATCATGTACCCGATCGCCCAGCGCCAGTTCGCCAGCATGGCGGCGATGCGGGCGATCCAGCCCAAGATGAAAGCACTGCAGGAACGCCACAAGGACGACCGTGAGAAGCTGCAGCAAGAGACGATGGCGCTCTACAAGCAGGAAAAGGTCAATCCGCTCGCCGGCTGCCTGCCGATCTTCCTGCAGATCCCGGTGTTCTTCGCGCTCTACAAGGTCTTGATCGTCGCCATCGAAATGCGCCACCAGCCGTTCGCGCTGTGGATCAAGGACCTGTCCGCGCACGATCCGCTGATGATCCTCAACCTGTTCGGCCTGCTGCCGTTCACCCCGCCCAGCTTCCTCGGCATCGGCATCCTGGCGGTGCTGCTCGGCATTACCATGTGGTTGCAGTTCAAATTGAATCCGGCGCCGCCCGATCCGGTACAGCAGCAGATATTCGCGCTGATGCCGTGGATGATGATGTTCGTCATGGCGCCGTTCGCCGCCGGGTTGCTGCTTTACTGGATCACCTCGAACCTGCTGACCATCGCCCAGCAGAAATATCTCTATTCGAAGCATCCGCAGATGAAGGCGCAGGCGGAAAAGGACGCCACCGACACCAAGCGGGCAGCGGCGCGTCCGGGCAAGTGATCCGCGACGACGAACTCGCCGAACGGGCGCGGCGTCTATTTGCCGGGCGGGTCGAATTCCTCAAAAGCGCGCCGGCGCTGAAATTCCTGCCCGATGCGGAAGTGCCGGAGATCGCCTTCTGCGGCCGCTCGAATGTCGGCAAGTCGTCGCTGCTCAACGCGCTGACCAATCGCAAGGCGATCGCCCGCATCTCGGTGACGCCGGGCCGGACGCAGGAGCTCAATTTTTTCGAAGTCGGCGAGCCGACCGTGCTGCGGCTGGTCGACATGCCCGGCTACGGATTTGCCAAGGCGCCGCTCAAGGTGGTCGACAACTGGCGGCGGCTGGTGCGCGATTTCCTGCGCGGCCGGGTGGTGCTGAAACGCACGCTGCTGCTGATCGACAGCCGCCACGGGGTGAAGCCGGTCGATGCCGAGATGATGCAGCTGCTTGACGAAGCCGCGGTCGGCTACCGCGTCGTGCTGACCAAGGCGGACAAGATCAAGGCGAGCGAACTGGAGGCGGTGCTGGCCAGCGTGCAGGCCGAGGCGAGGAAGCATCAGGCGGCCTATCCGGAGGTGCTGGTGACCTCTGCGGAAACAGGCATGGGCATTGCGGAACTGCGCACGGCGGTGCTGGGCGATGCAGAGGTCTAGCTGCCACCCTCGACACGCATGGCCTGCACAGCTAGCTCTGCCCCTATGAAACTCATCATCGGCAACAAGAACTACTCCAGCTGGTCCTTACGCGGCTGGCTGGCGTGCAAGCAATCGGGCCTCGCCTTCGAGGAAATCACCGTGCCGATCTATGGTGACGACTGGGACGTCCAGAAGCGGCAGGATGAACTGGCGCCGTCGTCAGGCAAGGTGCCGGTGCTGTGGGACGGCGAAGCGGTGGTGTGGGACAGCCTCGCGATTATCGAATTCCTCGCCGACAAGGTCGGGCGCGACCGGTTCTGGCCCAAGCCGGACGATGCCCGCGCGATGGCGCGCTCGATGGTGGCGGAAATGCATTCGAGCTACCTGCCGCTGCGCCGCCAGTGCCCGATGAACATCCGCAAGCGGGTGGAGGGGGCCGAGATCGCTGAGGACGCCCGCGCCGATGTCGTCCGCATCCTGACGCTGTGGGCCGAGGCACGGGCGCGGTTCGGCCAGGGAGGGCCCTACCTGTTCGGCACCTTCAGCGCCGCCGACATCATCTACGCGCCAGTGGTCAGCCGCTTCATCACCTATGGCGTGCCGGTGCCCGGTTTTGCGGTCGCCTATATGCAGGCGGTGTGGGAGCATGAGTGGCTGCAGGCCTGGGTCACCGCTGCGGAGAGCGAGGACTGGGTGATCGAGCAGTTCGAGACGCCGGCGAAGGTGGGCGGTTGATCCGGGGCACTTTAACGCTCCTGCTTGTGCCAGCCCTGCTTAATCCATATGCCAGACCGCACACATGCCAGAAATCCTCTCCACCCTGGAACTCGCCGAAGCGCTGATCGCCTGCCCCAGCGTCACCCCGGTGGCGGGGCTGGTGTTCGATTGCCTTGAGGCGCAGCTCATCCCGCTGGGCTTCGCCGTCCACCGCGCGGTGAGCGGCGAGCTGCCCGATGGGCCGGTGGAGAACCTGTTCGCGTGCCGGCAGGGGCCGGAGGCCAGCCGCCACTTCGCCTTTGCCGGGCACCTCGATGTGGTGCCGCCGGGCGAGGGCTGGACCTCGGCTCCGTTTCTGCCCGAGCGCCGCGGCGACCTGCTTTACGGGCGCGGCGCGGTCGACATGAAGGGCGCGATCGCCGCGATGGTCACCGCCGTGCGCGATATTCCCGCCGAGGCCGGCACGCTCAGCCTGATCATCACCGGCGATGAGGAAGGCCCGGCCAAATATGGCACGCTGGCGCTGATCGAGCATATGCGGCTGGTCGGCGCGTTCCCCGACCTGTGCCTGGTCGGCGAGCCGACGTCGGCGACCCGGCTTGGCGACACGATGAAAATCGGCCGGCGCGGCTCGGTCAACATCTGGCTGGAGGTGCAGGGGCGCGAGGGCCACGTCGCCTATCCGCAACTTGCCGACAATCCGGCGCCCCGGCTGGTCGCCCTGCTCGCGGAACTCGATGCGCTGGTGCTGGATGAGGGTACCGAGTGGTTTCAACCCTCGAATCTCGAAATCACCGACATCGCCATCGGCAATCCGGCGACCAATGTCATTCCGCCCCGGGCGAACGCGCGGGTCTCGATCCGGTTCAACGATCTCCACACCGGCGAAAGCCTCGCCGCGCAAGTGTGCGAAATCGCCGCGCGCCACGGGGGCAGCGCGCGGGCGGTGGTCTCCGGCGAGGCCTTCCTGACCCCGCCGGGTGCCTTTTCCGATCTGGTGCAGGCGGCGGTCGAAGCGGAAACCGGGCTCCGGCCCGCAGCCTCGACCACCGGCGGCACTTCCGACGCCCGGTTCCTGCGCGTGCTGTGCCCGGTAATCGAATTCGGCCTGGGCAACGCCACCATGCACAAGCGCGACGAGGCGGTGGCGATTGCCGACCTCGACGGGCTGGCGCGGATCTACCGGCGGATTGCTGAGGCTGCGCTGGCGAGTTAGCCGGGCACAGCTTTCAAGGGGGAATTTTCATGACCGAGGCGGTAAGCAGCGACACCCCGCAAGTCGCGCCCGGTCATAACCGCCTGCAATGGCGCATCCTCATTGGCTTCCTGCTGGGCCTGCTGGGCGGGCTGGCGGTTTACGTCGGCGCGCGCGATGCCGCCTGGCTCGACATGCTCGTCACCTATGTCACCAACCCCATCGGCCAGCTGTTCCTGCGGCTATTGTTCATGCTGGTGCTGCCGCTGCTGTTCTCGGCGCTGGTCGTCGGCATCGCCGAGATGGGCGAAATCAAGGCGCTCAGATCGATCGGCCTGAAGACTTTGGCCTATACCGTGGTGGTATCGGGCATCGCCGTCGCGGTCAGCCTGGCGGCGGTCAATTTGCTGCAGCCCGGCGCCGGCGTCGATCCGGCGGTCGCCCGCGCGATGATCGGTGAGGCCGGGGCCGGGGCGGCAGGGATCATCCAGAAATCGGGCGAGGCCAAGACCGGAATCGACGCGCTGATCAACATTGTGCCGTCCAATCTGATCGCGGCGATGAGCGCCAACGACGTGCTGGCGGTGATGTTCTTCGCGCTGTTTTTCGGTATCGGCCTGCTGCTGGTGCAGGGTCCGCGCACCGAGCCGCTCAAGCGGGTGTTCGAGGGCGTGTTCGAAGTTTCGATGCGGCTGATCGGGCTGGTCATCCAGCTCGCGCCCGTCGCCATCTTCTGCTTCATGTTCAACCTGGCCTCGCAGTTCGGCTGGGATCTGATCGTCAAGCTCGCCGCCTATGTCGGAGTGGTGCTGCTGGCGCTGGCGATCCAGATGTTCGTGGTTTACCCGGCGCTGCTGGTGTTTCTCGCCCGCAAGAACCCGATCGCCTTCTTCCGCGAGACGCAGGAGGCCAGCGTCATGGCCTTCGCCACGGCCTCGTCCAACGCCACCCTGCCCACCGCGCTGCGCGTCGCCGAGACTCGGCTCAAGCTGCCGCCGCGCATCTCGCGCTTCGTGCTGACCATCGGCGCGACCGCCAACCAGAACGGCACCGCCATGTTCGAGGGCGTCACGGTGCTGTTCCTCGCCCAGTTTTTCGGCGTGCAGCTGGGCTTGAGCGACCAGCTGTTCGTCATGCTGGTGTGCATCCTGGCCGGCATCGGCACCGCGGGGGTTCCGGCGGGATCGCTGCCGGTGATCGCGCTGATCCTCGGATCGGTGGGGGTGCCGCCGGAAGGCATCGGGCTGATCCTGGGCGTCGACCGCTTTCTCGACATGTGCCGCACGACGCTCAACGTGGTCGGCGATCTGGTCGCCGCGACGGTGATTTCGGCGCGGAGCGAGGCTTAGCGGCGAGGTTCCAGCTCGACCGGCACGAACTGGCCCAGCCCGCAGCCGGCCCCGCGCTCCAGGCTGCCACCGTAGTTTTCCAGCACATAGATGATGTCGGTGCTGCACAGCTGGGTGAGCGAGGTCTTGTAGGTGAAAGAGTCGCGGCTTTTCAGGCCCTGGCAGCGGTGGGGCAGCACGTTGCGCCAGGCGCGCCGGCCATCGCGCATGAAATCGATCGTATAGTCGTCGCGCACGCGGGATTCGCGCAACTGGGTGAGCGGCACGCAGCTTTCGGCGGGGCCGGTGATCCGCGCGGCGGGGACATCGGGGCGGCGGTCCCCGGGCCGGTCGTAGGTGCAAGCGGCCAGCCCCAGGAGGGGAAGGGTAAGGGCAAGCAGCGGGCGGCGCATGGCATTTTCCTTCATCGGCGGTTCGTTGCGCTTCTGCGTCCAGTTGAAACGGTTTGTCGCGCCGCCGGTTCCTTGGTCTTGAGCTTGTAGGCGCAAAGGTCGACCGCCAAGCAGCGCCAGCATTCGGGCGTGCGCGCCTTGCAGATGTAGCGCCCGTGCAGGATCAGCCAATGGTGCGCGCCAAGGCGGAACGGCTGCGGCACCTTCTTGTCGAGCTGCTGTTCGACGGCCAGCACATTCTTGCCCCTGGCGAGGCCGGTGCGGTTGCCGACGCGGAAGATATGGGTATCGACCGCGAAGGTCTCCGCTCCGAACGCGCAGTTCATCACGACATTGGCGGTCTTGCGGCCAACGCCCGGCAGCGCGACGAGCAAATCTCGGTCCGCAGGTACTTCGCCGGCAAAATCGCGCAGCAGGATTTCCGACAGGGCGATGACGTTCCTCGCCTTGCCGTTGAACAGCCCGATGGTCTTGATGTGCTGCTTCAACCCCTCCTCGCCAAGTTCGACCATCTGCTGCGGCGTCTTGACCTCGCGAAACAGCGCCCGGGTGGCCTTGTTGACCCCGACATCGGTCGCCTGCGCGGAGAGCACCACGGCGACCAGCAACTGGTAGGTGTTGCCGAATTCGAGTTCGGTTTCGGGCGATGGATTGGCTTCAGCAAGGCGGCGGAAGAATTCGAAGATTTGCGCGCGCGTCATTTGTTGTAGTGATAACGCAACTGGATGATTTCCAGGGTTTGGTCTTCGCCGCTGCCCTTTACGCGATAGACCATGCGATGTTCGTCATCGATTCGGCGCGACCACAGGCCAGTGAATTCACCCTTGAGCGGTTCGGGTTTCCCAAGCCCCTTGAAATGCGATCTCATGCAGTCTGCGATCAGGGCATCGACCTTGGCGCGCAATTTGCCGTCCTGATCGGCCCACCAGCGATAATCTTCCCATGCCCGGAGCGAAAAGACGAGTTTCAAACCGGCTTCATCGTTTCAGGATCGACTTCGATCCCCTTTCCGGCATCCATTTGCGCAATCGATTCGCGCAGGCGCTTTGCGTTAACGGGACTCGACAAAAGATAGTTGGTCTCGCTCATCCTGTCGTATTCGTCCTTGGAAATGACGACGACGCTGCCGCCGCGCTGGCGGAAGATTACCGTGGGCATGCTGTTTGCGACCACCTTGTCGAGCACCGATTTGAGGTTGTTTCGCGCTTCAGAGAAAGTGACAATATCCATGACAGTTATATGTACAACAATGAGGCCAATGTCAAGATAGTCCAAGCACCTCGCCCATCCCGTACCGCCCTGCCGGCTGGCCGATCAGCCAGAGCGCCGCCCTGACCGCGCCGCGCGCAAAGATCGCGCGGTTTTCGGCGAGGTGGGACAGGGCGATGCGTTCGTTGTCCGCCAGGAAATGGACGGTGTGATCGCCTGCGACCGAGCCGCCGCGCAGGCTGGCGAAGCCGATCGCGCCCACCTCGCGCTTGCCGGTGATGCCGTCGCGGCCGCGCTCGCTGGCGCCCGCAAGAAGCACTCCGCGTCCCTTCGCCGCCGCTTCGCCCAGTAGCAGCGCGGTGCCCGAGGGGGCATCGACCTTCATCCGGTGATGCGTCTCGACGATCTCGATATCCCAGTCCTCGCCGAGCCGCGCCGCCGCCTCGCGCACCAGCCAGCCCAGCATGGTGACGCCGAGCGAGGTGTTGCCGGTCTGCAGTACGGCGATGCTGTTTGCCGCGTGATCGCAGAGGAAATGGTGGCGCTCCTCGAGCCCGGTGGTGCCGACCAGGACCGCCACACCGGCGGCGACGGCGGCATCGAGGTTGGCCTCCAGCGCCGTGGGGCTGGAGAAATCGACCAGCACATCGCTCCGCCTCGCCAGCGCCGCCGGGTCGCCGCCAACATCGATGCCGCCGGCATAGGTTTCGCCCGCCGCGGCAATGGCGTCCACCAATGCGCGCCCCATGCGTCCCTCGCTGCCGATGATTCCGATTCTCGCCATTGCAAACCCCTTTGCGGTCATGCTTCATGGCCGCGATGAGAAACATCCGCAATATCGTCATCCTCACCGGCGCCGGCATCAGCGCCGAAAGCGGGATCGATACGTTTCGCAGTGAGGGCGGCTTATGGGAACAGCACCGGGTGGAGGACGTCGCCACGCCCGAAGCTTTCGCCCGCGACCCCGACCTGGTGCTGCGGTTCTACGACATGCGCCGCGCCGCGATCCAGACCAAGCAGCCCAACGCCGCGCATCACGCGCTGGCGCGGCTCGACCAGGAGTGGGACGGCGACTTGCTGATCGTCACCCAGAATGTCGATGATCTGCACGAGCGCGCCGGCGCGGCACGCGTGCTCCACATGCACGGCGAGCATCTCAAGGCCTGGTGCACCGCCTGCGATGTCCGCTCGCCCTGGACCGGCCCGCTGATCGGCCGCCTGCCATGCCCGGTCTGCGGCGCGCGTCAGCTCAGGCCCGATGTCGTCTGGTTCGGCGAAATGCCCTACCGCATGGATGCGATCCACGCCGCTCTGCGCGACTGCGACCTGTTCGTCTCGATCGGTACGTCGGGCGCGGTCTATCCTGCCGCCGGCTTCGGACGGCAAGCGCGCGATCTGGGCGCGGATACGCTGGAGCTCAACCTCGAACCGTCCAAAAGCTCGCCCTGGTTTCACCAGTCACACCAAGGCCCCGCCACCAGGCTCGTGCCCGCTTGGGTCGAAGAGGTACTTTCGCCGCGTAGCGACCGGTGAAAAAGGCCACGTTGGCGACACCTTACGGTGGATTACGGTCCCGGAAATGGTGGGCGTAGGAAGGATTGAACTTCCGACCCCTGCGATGTCAACACAGTGCTCTACCACTGAGCTATACGCCCACGCTATCCGGTTTGCCGGCCTGTCGGGCCGGTCAGGGCCAGTTTGCCCGGCGCCGTCGCGCCGGGCAGGGGTGCGCCTTTAGCCGCGCCTTGTTTGGGATGCAAGCACGTCCTGAGCAAAGCCCAGGGCAATCGCATTTCAAAATAGTGCTAGCAGTTTGACGAGATAGTCATTGCTCCATGCGGCTCGTTTGAGTTTGACGCGGAGGGAGCCTTTGGCGGG
>JAYVWX010000066.1:0-2745 GCA_043785715.1 Novosphingobium sp.
AGCGAATCTGCGCTCGCTCGTTGAACGACTCGATGCCGCGCTGGGCGATATCCATTGGGAAGCGATCTTCGTCGACGACGACAGCCCTGATGGGACGGCGGACGAACTTCGCGCTATCAACGGGCAAGACCCGCGCATCCGGGTAATCCAGCGCATTGGCCGCCGCGGCCTCGCCTCGGCGGCGATCGAAGGAATGTGCGCCACCGCCGCGCCGGTGGTGGCCGTGATGGACGCCGATCACCAGCACGATCCGGCGCTGCTGCCACAAATGCTGGCTGCCGTGCAGAGCGGTGACTACGACCTGGCCTATGCCTCGCGCTTTGCCGAGGGTGCGAGCACCGAGGCCTGGAACCGGCCCGACCGGGTCAAGGCCTCGGGCTTCGCCAACGCGCTTGCCCGCAAGGTGACCGGCGTCCAGCTCTCCGACCCGATGAGCGGCTATTTCATGTTGCGCGCGGAAACCTTGCGGGCCGATGCCCACCGCCTCTCGGGCGTCGGCTTCAAGATCCTGCTCGACATCCTGGCGACGGTCGACAAGCCGCTGAGGGTCAAGGAATTCCCGCTGAATTTCTCCGCGCGGGCCGAGGGCGAAAGCAAGCTCGACCGCACCGTGGTGTTCGAGTTCCTCGTCGGGCTCTATGACAAATGGCTGGGCCGGATCATTCCCACCCGCTTCGCGCTGTTCGGCACGATAGGCGGGGTCGGCGTGGTCGTCCACATGGCGGTGCTGGCGACATTCCTTGCGATCTTCGGCGGCTCGTTCAAGGGCAATCTGGTGTCCGCGTTCGAGCTTGGCCAGACCGTCGCGGCGATCGTCGCGATGACCTTCAACTTCGTGCTCAACAACGCCCTGACCTATGCCGACAAGCGCCTGATCGGCCCGATGCCGCTATTGCGCGGCTGGGCCAAGTTCGGGCTCACCTGTTCGGTCGGCCTGTTGGCCAACGTCGGCGTTGCCGCGGTGCTGGTCCGCTTCGGTTTCCACGAATATCCCGCGGCGATCAGCGGCATCGTCATCGGTTCTGTGTGGAACTTCGCGCTGAGCTCGCGCTTCGTGTGGGGCCGGTACTGACCCCGTAAATCAGGTCTGTAACCGGCGGGATGCTGGCGGGATCTTTTTCAAAGCCGGTGCTGATCGTCCAGGCGCGCTCGCGCAACGTCTGGCCTGCGCCATGATCGAGGATCAACGCCTCGACCGCCCGCATGTCCTTCCCCTTGGTGTCGGCAAACAGCACTTCAACCGCCACTTCCACATCGCTCTTGAGCGAATGGAGATAGGCTTCGACAGCGGGGCGATCGGGGATCGTTTCCGGCACGATCCGGTGGCCACGCTCCCGCGTATCCGCCAATTTCTGCCGCACCGGATCGCCGTCCGCCATATGCGACGTCAACGCTTCCGCAAGGGCCAGATATTCCTTCGCATCGCGGACGGTAAAGGCATATTCGTGGACGATCTGGTCGATCGCGATGCTGATCGATTTCTTGATCAAGGCCAATTGCTCATGGGCGAAGACAGCTTCCGCCGGCAAAGCGGGGGTGATGATATCATCCAGCGCCTTGACCACCGTCGCCAGGCGCAATCGCGTGTCAGGCACCATGCCGCATCTCCTTGCGCAACAGGTGCTCGAGCGTGTTGATGGTTATATTGCCGAATGAAATGATCCAGCTCAGCAACACATCCTGATGGCTCTTGCCGCCCATGATGCAGCGAACGGCGGTCGCCAGAACCATGATCGTCGATTTCCAGGCGCTCATGATGCTGTAATAGGCCAGCTTGCGCGGATCGACTTCGAAGCCGGTCTTTTCCTGGTAGCGGCGCAAAAATTCCGCTTGTTCGATCAGGCTGCAAACCTGGAAGCGGCCGGCATCGTCATAATGGCCATAACCTTCCTGCATCGTCCAGGCGAGGTCTTCGTGATAGTCACCGATATGGGACAATGAAGCGTCCCGGCCGCGCTGGAAATTTCCGGCGATACACTTACCGGGCTGCTCGACCGGGCTCTGCTATTCGGTCGCCGATGACACAGGGCTGCGCGCGAGCGAGCTGGTCGGGATCGCGGTTGCCGACATCGTTGCCGCGCTCGACCCCGACTCGCGGCTGTTGAGCATCGCGCGCTCGAAGGGGGATCAGCAAGGGGAGGGGGCCAGCGACCACTGCACCCAACTGACCTCGAACGCGGTGCTCGAATGGTGCGGCGAGGCCAGGATCGAATGGCACTACACAACGCCGGGCAAGCCCACGCAAAACGCCTTCGTCGAGAGCTTTAACGGACGGATGCGCGACAAGCTGCTCAACGAGACGCTGTTCACCAGCCTTGCCCATGCCCGTGAGAAGATCGCCGCATGGGCCCACGATTACAACACCGGGCGACCGCACTCCTCGCTCGGCTACGCCACCCCGGCGGCGTTCGCCGCTGAACTCAAAAAGCAAGGGGCTGCTTCGCTCCGCATAGCCGGAGGCTACGCTACGCAGCCCCTTGCTTCACCTGCCCACGTGGGCAACAACGATGCCGAGGCTCTAATCGCACCTGGACGAAGGTCGGGGGTCACGTCAGCGCTAATTCTTTCCTCGTCCTTGCAACAGGCAAATTAAAGGCGGCCCGCAAGCCGCCCATAGAAGCTAACTATTGAGATTCAGACTAAGGGCTGCTAGCCCGTCTTATTCATTGAGGGTGCCTAATCGGTTGGCGGGAGTGGCATAAAGCACTGACTTATTGTAGGAAATGGGTGTCTAGACCAGCCCTG
>JAYVWX010000067.1:0-4862 GCA_043785715.1 Novosphingobium sp.
CGGGAAAAGCCCGCCGATCTGGAGGCTGAACTGCTGCACCTGCTGCGCCAGGCGGTCTCATCACGCATGGTTGCCGACGTCCCGCTCGGCGCGTTCCTGTCGGGCGGGGTCGACAGTTCGAGCGTCGTCGCCCTGATGGCCGAGGCGAGCGGCAGCCCGGTCAAGACCTGCAGCATCGGCTTCGATATCGCCGCGCTGGACGAGAGCGATTATGCCCGGCAGGTCGCCGAACGCTTCGGCGCCGATCACCACAGCCGGATCGTCTCGCCCGACGACTTCGAAATGGTCGACCATCTCGCCTGGATGTTCGACGAGCCCTTCGCCGACGCCTCCGCCTTGCCGACCTGGCGGGTCAGCCAGCTGGCGCGCGAGACCGTCACCGTGGCGCTGTCGGGCGACGGCGCCGATGAAGCCTTGGCCGGTTACCGCCGCCATGCCTTCCAGCGCGGCGAGGACCGTATTCGCGGGCTGTTGCCCCAGAGCCTGCGCGGGCCGGTGTTCGGCGGGTTGGGCGCGATCTACCCCAAGGCGGACTGGGCACCGCGTCCGCTGCGGGCCAGGGCGACCCTGTTGTCGCTCGCCGGGTCCAGCGAGCACGGCTACGCAAGCGCCTTGTCGGTGACCGGGCCGGAGGCGCGCAACGCGCTT
This sequence comes from Novosphingobium sp., assembly GCA_043785715.1. GTDB lineage: Bacteria > Pseudomonadota > Alphaproteobacteria > Sphingomonadales > Sphingomonadaceae > Novosphingobium. The sequence continues at coordinate 649 of JAYVWX010000067.1, forward strand.
TACACACCCGAATTCGCGCGATTGCGCGGGGATTACCGCGCGGAGGACTCGCTGATCCGGCTGATGCAGGGGGCGCCGGCCCGCTCCGGGCTTGACCGGGCGCAATATGCCGACCTCAAATTCTGGCTACCGGGCGATATCCTGACCAAGGTTGACCGGGCGAGCATGGCGGTCGGTCTGGAGGCGCGCGAGCCGCTGCTTGACCACCGGCTCATCGAATTCGCCGCCAGCCTGCCCGAAGCGCTGCGGGTGCGGCGGGGGCAGGGCAAATGGCTGCTCAAGCACACCATGCGGCGCTATCTCCCGGACGAAATCCTGTACCGGCCCAAGCAGGGCTTCGTCACGCCGATCGCGCAGTGGTTTCGCGGGCCGCTGGCCGGCGCGGCCCGGGCGATCGGCGAGAGCGCCGCGCTTGCCCGGACCGGCTGGTTCGACACGGCGCGGCTGCGCGCGATCGCCGAGGCGCATATTTCCGGACGGTCGGACGCCTCGCGGCTACTGTGGCAATTGCTGATGCTTGACCGGTCGCTGTCGCGGCTGGGCATCGTTGCCTGACGGACTGTGCTGGTGCACTACGAGTAGAATCATTTTCCGTGCTAAACCCCCATATGTGGGATTTTCGCCAGAAGGCGCGCTAAGGCCATATACCCCCCGAGGTTCGAAGTAGTGGGCATTGTACTAAGTATATGATCTTATTTTTGACTTAGGAATGCCAGCTGTTCCTTGCCCAAAACGTGTCGTTTATGCCACGTTATTGACGGGCTGACCGCCTTGCAAAAAAATCTCTTTGCCAAACCCTTCACAGCCAGCATAGGATGGGCCGTTACCGCACAAAATCGCCAGACTGGGCGGGCGCGGTACGGGCGCAACATGGGGGTGATTATGGATCGGCTGTCAGGCGATCTGGAACGGCGGACGAGCGACGGGAACTCGCTCGATATTTCCGCCATACCATTGAATAATGAAGAAGAAATCTTTCTCCGCGAATCGACTCAGCGTCTCGCAATCCCGGAAAAACTGTTCGCGCTGGACGAACTGGACGTGCTCTACGATGCCGGGCAACGGGCTTTGTGGACCTACATGCGGCCATCCAGCCGGCCCAGCTTCACCCCGCCGATGCTCGCCGATTTCGAGCAATGGCAGCAGCTCATCCTCCAGGGATTTGGTCCCGGCCGCACGCCGCTCGACTTCCTCGTTCTCGGCAGCCGGGCGCCGGGCGTATTTTGCTACGGCGGCGATCTGCAGCTGTTCGCCGAGCTGATACGTGCCGGCAATCGCGCGGGTCTGGTGGCTTATGGCAAGCGCTGCGTTGAAATTCTCAATCTCAACCGGCACGGGCTCAACCTGCCGGTGGTGACCATCGGGCTCGTCCAGGGACAGGCGCTGGGTGGGGGGTTCGAGGCCCTGCTGTCGTTCGATTTCATCATTGCCGAGCGCGGATCGATGTTTGGCCTGCCCGAAGTGATATTCGGCCTGTTCCCAGGAATGGGTGCGCATGCGCTGCTATCGCGCAAGCTCGGCACCGCCATTGCCGATCGCATGATCCTGTCGGATCAGACCTATTCGGCCGAGCAGTTATATGATCTGGGCATAGTCCACCAACTGGCTGAGCCAGGCCAGGGCGTCGATGCCGTGCGCAGCTTCATGGCAAAATCGCAACGCCGCCATTCCGGCCTGGTCGCCTCGCGCCGGGCAATGCGCATTGCCTCCCCGATCGCGATGGCGGAGTTTACCGAGATCGTCGAACTCTGGGCCGATGCCGCGCTGCAACTGAGCGAAAAGGATTTGAAACTGATGCAGCGCCTGGCGTCCGCTCAGGAACGTCAGGCGAAGGCGGCTTAAGGCAATCTAAAGCGCGTCGACCATCACCACTTCGGCATCGCCAAGCGCTTCGACGCGGATCGTAGTTTCACCCTGCACCGCAATACCGTCGCGCGGGCCCGCCTCCTGACCGTTCACCCGGAGTCGCCCGCTTGCCGCGACCAGATAGCAATGCCGCGCCGGGCCGGTCCGGTATTCCGCCGTCTGGCCGGCGCCGAGCGTCGCCGCCAGCACCCTTGCATCGGCGCGCAGGGGCAGGGCGTCGTCGCCTTCGGGATCACCGCTGGCGACGATGACCCAGCTGCCGGCGCGCTCGCCCCGCGGGAATTCGCGCTGGCCCCAGTTTGGCGCTTCGCCCGTGCGGTCAGGCAGTATCCAGATCTGGAACAGCGTCGTCGCTTCGTCTTCGCGGTTGTGCTCGGCATGGACGATGCCGGTGCCCGCGCTCATCACCTGAACATCGCCGGCGCCGGTGCGGCCCTCGTTGCCGAGGCTGTCCTTGTGCGAAATCGCTCCGCTGCGAACGAAGGTGACGATTTCCATGTCATTGTGTTGATGCGGCGCGAAGCCGGTGCCGGCCGCGATAGTATCGTCGTTCCAGACCCGGATCGCACCCCAGCCCATGCGGGCGGGATCGCGATAGTCGGCAAAGCTGAAGTGATGACGGGCATCGAGCCAGCCGTGGTCGGCATGGCCCAGTCCGGTGAAGGGACGAATTTCGATCATCTTGGGTATCCACCTCGGCGGGGTGTTGCCGCCGGAATGGAACAGGAGATGGGTAGGACCGGCAGAGCATTCAAGCTTGAGGGGAAAGCGTGTCAATCCTCGCCATGCCCCAGCGCCAGATATTCCGCGCTCTGCATTTCCATGAGGCGACTGGCGGTGCGTTCGAATTCGAAGCGGCCGTCCCCTGCCTGGTATAAATCCGCCGGATCGGCATCGGCGGTTGCCAGCAGCTTGACCTTGTGCTCGTAGAGCGCGTCGATCAGGGTGACGAAGCGGGCTGCCTCGTTGCGGGTTTCCGGGCCCATGCGCGGGATGCCGACCAGGATCACCGTGTGGTAGGTCCGGGCGACGGCCAGGTAATCGGCCGCCCCTCGCGCCTCGGCGCACAATTTTTTGAAGCTGAACACGGCGACGCCCTTCAGGGTCTTGGGCACCCGCAGTTCCCGCCCGCCGCCGATATCGAGTTCGGCCGCCGGGACATGGATATAGTCCTCGGGCGAATAGTCGGTGAGGCGGAAGAAGGCCTCGCGCACTTGCACTGTCGCGTCCTCACCCAGCGGCGTGTGCCAGGTGTCCATCCCCGCGAGCCGTTCGAGCCGGTAATCGACAGGGCCATTGAGCGGCAGCACATCGAGTTCCTGCTCGATCAGGTCAATGAACGGCAGGAAATGCTCGCGGTTGAGTCCGTCCTTGTAAAGCTGCGACGGCGCGCGGTTGGAAGTGGTGATAACGGTGACGCCCTCATCGCGAACCAGCGCGGTGAACAGCCGGCTCATGATCATCGCATCGGCGGAATTATTGACCACCATCTCGTCGAAGGCGAGGCATTTCAGGTTCCTGGCCAGCGCTGCGGCGAGCGGCGGGATCGGGTCGCCGGTCTCCTTCTCGCGCTCGATGCGGAGCCTGGCGTGAACTTCGATCATGAAGGCGTGAAAGTGGACACGGCGCTTCTCACCGATGTTGAGGCTGTCGTGGAATAAATCCATCAGCATCGATTTGCCGCGACCGACCCCGCCCCACAAATAGATGCCGCGCACAGCGCCGCGCTTCTTGCCGAACAGCCTGCCGAACAAGCCACCGCTGGAAGCCGCGCTTTCGAGTTGCCGTTGCAGCCGGTCCAGGCGTTCGGCTGCGGCTGCCTGTTCAGCGTCCGGCTTGAGTTCGCCGGAGGCGACCAGCGCCTCGTAGCGCGCGATGAGCGTGGTCATTGCTCGGTCGGTTTGCGCACAGTGGCGCAGAACGAGGCCACGAGATCGTCGTCCTGAACGACCAGCCCCCGCAGAAAGGCAAGGCGGCGGGTCTCGCGGAGCAATTGCACAACCGAATCGAGCGGGCGCGCGGTTTTCCCGCTGCCGATGAACTGCGTTGTCAGGTCCAGCGTCACCGATTTGCCCGCGTCCACACCGCGCAGAAGATACAAGGCGGCGAACAGCGACACGTCGATCAGCGCCATAATGATCCCGCCGTGGACATTGCCGGCGCCATTGATGTGGAGCGGCACTTTCGGCACTATCCGCATCCGGCAACTGTCCGGCCCTTCGGCGCGCAACAGCTGCTTGCCCAGCACCACCTCATTGAAACGGGCGGCATCGGCGATCCGCCAGCGCAGCCAGCCGGGACTCTCCGGGGCGGGCTCGCAAACGAAAGTGGTGAGAACGGGCGCGTTA
>JAYVWX010000068.1:0-2008 GCA_043785715.1 Novosphingobium sp.
TGCCCTGCCATCGTTGATGTTGGCCGACGTGATTGCAATTTCCTCGACCAGTGCAGTGTCGGCATCAGCTCCGACATGGGCCTTGAAGCCGTGAACTGCAGGTTTGCCCTTATGCTTGACCCAGCGCGCGTCATCATCGCTCTCACTGGCCGACGCAATGATCGTGGCGTCGACAAGCGTTCCGGTCTTGACCGTGACCGCTTTGGCCTTGAGCTGGGCTGTCACGGTGGTGAACAGCAGGCGGTCAAGATCATGGGCGATCAGCGGCCTGCGAAAGCGGACGAACGCGGTCCGCTCCGGGGTATCCCCGGTTCTTGAACAGCCGCAAAAGGTGCGGAATGAAGCGCGGTCATCGAGCGCCTCGGCCAGCCTGACGTCCGACAGATCATGCCAGACCGACAGCAGCAGCGCCTTGAACATTGCCAGCGGCGGCCATGCTGGCTCGCCTTTTGCACCGGCATGAACTTGCCCAGGGATGCCTGCGATCCTGTCCCAGTCGATCAAACGGGAAAGAGCCTCAAGAGACGACATGCTCCCCGATGGAGCCGCAAATCCAAGCCGCTCCTGACCAATCAAGCGATGCGCCATTCGTCCCTCCTGCATGCCTCTAAAGCCTGCAGAATCAGATAAATAGACTGCCGTCCAGACCTACCCGCGCACAGGTCGCATAACACGTTCCTGCAGGACCCCGAAGCCATCGCCAACTGGCGGCTGACCCTGCCGCGCGACCGGGTGCGCACGCCGCTGCCATGGACGGTGGACGACCTTGCCGGTTTCACCACCGGAACGCCGTGGCGGCCGCTCGGCCCGGCCAACCGCGCCCGGACCATCGCGGTCCAGGAAGCGGCACTCGGTTCGCTGCTCCATCACGCCCGCGATGTCCTCGCTTTAGTACCCGGCGCTGCGCCACGGTGCATTCCGGCTGGTCGCGGCGGGTGAGGCGGTGCTGGTGTTCGACCGGGTCGTGCCCGGCCAGACGATTCGCTGCATCTACAACATGACGCCCAACGAGCACCCCGCCGCCGACCATCCCGCCGGGCACCTGCTGCTGGCGGTGAACGGCGTCGAAGCGGTGCAATTGCCCGGCTATTCCGCTCGTTGAGCCAGATCGGATAAACCCGCGCCGGGGTGAGATCTATTGTAAATATGTGAAAGTACGTTGTTTTTAAATCCCTGTTAACGGTTAGTTTGAGATAGTAATGGCGCTCCTAACAATCCGGAACGGGGACCGGGGGAGCCGGGGTCGCACAATGGAACAACTGGATCGGGATTTCGGCAACTGGGACCCATCCGGGGCCGAGGAATTACCGTTCGCCGAATGTCGCGCCACTCCGCGGCGGACGGTGATGATCCGTCCGGGCAAACTGATCGCCGATGGCCGGGAATTCCTTTGCGTCGTGCGCGACGTCACCGAACGGGGGCTCAAGGTGCGCTTGTTCCATCCGCTCCCTGATCACCGCGACCTTGCGATCGAATTCGACAACGGTGATCGCCATGCGCTCCGGCTGGTGTGGCAATCGGGCGAACAGGCCGGGTGCGAGTTCCCGGAACCGATCGACTGCGCCCGCCTGCTGGCCGCGCAGGAAGGCGATTTTCCGCGCCGCCAGCCGCGCCTCAATGTCGAACTGGCTGCAACCTTGTGCACCGGCGGCCTGCGCACGCCGGTGACGCTGCGCGACATCTCGCAGCGCGGTGCGTCGATCGATTGCAACGGGTGGCTGATGATCGACGAACTGGTCCGCATCGAATGCGACAACCTGCCGACGGTTCATGCCAAAGTCCGCTGGCGGCGCCCGCCGCGTTATGGCGTGGTGTTCGAGCAGACCTTCCGGATCGACGATCTGGCCCGCGTCTGCGCCGGACTGCAGCAGGCGCGCTGACCCCCGGAACGGCCGTCCTTCGCGACAGCAATCCTTTGCACCTGCCCCCCCCCGCGTTCGCGCGACATGACCCGGGCGGCGTGCAGCGCGGGGAGCGCCCAGTCGGGCCGGGTAGGAGCACCAGCGAA
>JAYVWX010000069.1:0-3164 GCA_043785715.1 Novosphingobium sp.
GCTGTGGGCTGCCCGTTCGTGATGAAGCCGGCTTCGCTGACCCCGCTGGGCGCGATCATCATGGGCGAAGTGCTGGCCGAGACAGACCTGCCGGAAGGCGCATTCTCGATCCTGCCCGCCAGCCGCGACGGCGCGGACCTGTTCACCACCGACGAGCGGCTCAAGCTGCTGTCGTTCACCGGTTCGCCCGGGGTGGGCTGGGAGCTGAAGGCCAAGGCCGGCAAGAAAAAGGTCGTGCTGGAACTGGGCGGCAATGCGGCGGTGGTGGTCGACAAGGATGCCGATCTCGATCACGCGCTCGCCCGGATCATCTTCGGCGGGTATTACCAGTCCGGGCAGAGCTGCATCCACGTGCAGCGGGTGATCGTCCACGCGGACATCTACGATACCTTCCGCGACCGGCTGGCGGCCAAGGTCAAGATGCTGGTTTCGGGTGATCCCAAGGACCGCAATACCTTCATCGGGCCGATGATTTCGGCCAAGGAAGCGCAGCGGCTGAAGGGTTGGGTGGACGATGCGCTGGCCGGCGGCGCCACGTTGCTGGCGGGCGGCGGCTGTAACGGCGCGATGATGGATGCGACGCTGATCGAGAACTGCAGCCGCGATGCTGCGCTGTACCGCGAGGAAGCGTTCGGCCCGGCGGTGATCCTGTCACAGTTCACCGACTGGAACGAAGCGCTGGCCGAAGTGAACGACAGCAAGTTCGGCCTGCAGGCCGGCCTGTTCACGCGCGACCTGCACAAGGTGATGAAGGCGTGGGACAAGCTGGAAGTCGGCGGCGTGGTGGTCAACGATGTGTCGTCGTACCGGGTCGACAACATGCCGTATGGCGGGGTCAAGGATTCAGGCCTTGGCCGCGAGGGCGTGCGCTTTGCGATCGAGGACATGACCGAGATCCGCAACCTGGTCATCCGCCGCGAGGATTGATCCGCGCCGAAATTGCGCCATCCGCCGGGCCCGATCGGCCCGGCGCGCGGGGTCACAGGTCTTCGAGCAGCAACAGTTCGAGATCGGCCACCAGCCGAAGCTGGGGCAGGTGTTCGTGCGTCACTTCGGCGACGCTGGCGTCGGCGACGAGCTGGCCCGGGATATCGAATTCGTGTTCGCCAAGCGCCGCGACGAGGCGCTCGCCGGCGGCGACCGCTTCGGGGCCTTCGAAGGCCAGCGTGATGGTGTGGCGCGTGCCGGAGAAGGTGGCGCTGGCCCACGGCCGTTCGGCGTGGCGAACCAGATCGGCGCGGCCTTCGCCCAGTTTCAGGACCTCACCGAGCAGGCGCATCCAACTGCCGCGGGTGCCATCACGCCGGATAGTGGCACGTTCGGTGAGCGAATCGCGGAAATCAAACAGCATGGACATCGCTCCCGTATGTGTTCATGAAATGTTCTATACGACTTGCCGTAGCAGGGCGGGGTGTCCGCCCATTGCGCAAATCCTCGACGAAGCGCGGATCGTGCGCGGCCAGTCGGCCGAACTTGGTCCACGGCATCCCGGTTTCCCTTAGAAAACGCTCTATTCTGCGTAACAACATCCAGCCCCCCGGTGGCGAATCACTCAATCTGTTCCCCTTACATTCTCGGATAAATCCTACTTGTCTAGGAAAAATACTTCGTCTATGTAGGATTCATGGTTACCACCGAATCCCGCACCCGCCTGCTTGCCCTTGCCGACGAAAGGGGGGTCAGCTTGTCCGCTCTGTCTGCCTTGATTGGTAGAAATTCTACGTATTTACAGCAGTTTGTGCGGAAAGGCAGTCCGCGCAAACTGGAAGAGAGCGATCGCCGTAAACTGGCTGCATTCTTGGGTGTGGGCGAAGCCGAACTGGGCGCGCCAGAGGATATTTCCCATAGAGATATCAAGGCGATGGATGGTAAATTGCCTATTAACCACGACTGGTTGGATATTCCCCGGCTCGGCATCGACGCATCGGCGGGGTCGGGCGCGTTTTCTGCCGGAATGGAACAGCCGATCGGGGTGTTCCGGTTCTCGGCGCGGTGGCTGCGGGGGCAGGGGCTGGAGCCGGCGATGCTGAGCGCGATCCAGGTGGCGGGCGATTCGATGGAGCCGCTGCTGCGCGATGGCGACGAGATTCTGGTCGACCGTTCGCCGCGTCCGTTGCGCGATGGCATTCATGTCGTGCGGGTGGGCGAGGCGCTGCTGGTCAAGCGTGTGCAGACCGGCGTGCCCGGGCGCCTGATCCTCGAAAGCGCCAATCCGGCCTATCGGCCGATCGAACTCGATCCGCGCGAAATCGAAGTGATCGGCCGCGTGGTGTGGAAAAGCGGGCGGCTGTAAGCTTTCCGTTGATTCCCGGCGCTGGCAGCGCCATCTCCGCAACCATGTCCGAAACCTTATCCCAGCCATTGCCGCTGCGCGCCGCCATCGTCCCCGTTACCGCGTTCGAGCAGAACTGTTCGCTGCTGTGGTGCACCAGCACCATGCGCGGCGTGCTGATCGATGCCGGGGGTGATCTGCCCCGGCTGCGCCAGGCGATCGAACAAGCCGGAATAACGGTGGAAAAGCTGCTGGTGACACATGGCCACATGGATCACTGCGGGATGACCGGGGTGCTGGCGCAGGAACTCGGCGTGCCGATCGAAGGCCCGCACGAGGATGACCGCTTCTGGATCGAGGGGCTGGAGGAAGCTTCCGCCCGGTATGGCATGGAAGGCCACACGTTCGAGCCGGATCGCTGGCTCAAGGATGGCGACACGGTGACTTTCGGCGAGATCACGCTCGATGTGCTGCATTGCCCGGGGCATACGCCCGGCCACGTGGTGTTTTTCCACGCGCCGTCGCGGCTCGCGGTGGTGGGCGACGTGTTGTTCCAGGGATCAATCGGGCGAACCGATTTTCCCCGCGGCAATCATCAGGACCTGCTCGATTCGATCCGGGGCAAGCTGTGGCCGCTGGGCGACGACGTGACCTTCATCCCCGGCCACGGCAGCACCAGCACCTTTGGTGCCGAGCGCCGGACCAACCCGTTCGTGGCCGACAAACGCTTCGGGTAGGCGACAACCCCATATAATAGGTTACAGGCCCTAAATACGGCCGAGCGAGGCGAGTACGGCGGCGATCACCAGCACCAGTTGCAGGACCATCCCGGTGGCTATCCCGAGCGGGCGACCGGCGCGGAACGATCCGTCCATGCCGATGGCGTGGGCGA
>JAYVWX010000070.1:0-2304 GCA_043785715.1 Novosphingobium sp.
CGGCGATAGGCCGCGAGCGTATTTGCTGCTGCGCCGCGCTCGGCGGCGAGCATCATCAGGAAAGAATCTATCTCGCCTGGAATGGCCTAAGCCCGCGCCACGGCCTCAGCCGCGATCATCCGTGCCTCGGCATCGAGGCCGACCTGCTGCAACGCGGCGACGATGTGGTAGAGATAGAGCGGGGTCATCTTCGACCAGCTCGATCCCTGCATGCCAAGGCCTGCAAGCAATGCGACCAATTCGGCGTTCCTGACCTCGGCCGACCCCGAAATCATCGTGGTCCAGCGGGTCTTGCGGGCCATATCGAGGTTCAGCTTCTTGCCAAATTCGCCAGCTGTTTCAGGGGAAATCCGCCCGAGGCCGGCCAGGCCCGCCAGCAGAAAGCCGGATTTGCGGCTCTCTTCGCTTTTGTCACCCGAGTAGAACTTCTCCAGCGCAGCAAGCTCGACCGGAGCCGAGCGCGTGGGCGCGGCGAGCGCCAGCAGACCCCATTCCACGGTCCCGGTATCGGCCAGCGGTGCCCAGCGCATGGCATTCTGATCGAGGCCAGCCGCCAGCATCGAGGCAATGAGATCGCCCGCATCGCTGCGCAGCGCGCCATCGGCGGGCATCCGCGCAGCCGCATAGGCGGTGAGCACCTGGCGCGAATAGCGCTGTCCCGCATCGCCAGCGCCATCCCACAGCGCGCGGATTGCCTGCATTTTGGCATCGGCATCGCTGCCGACATAGGCGCTGCGCAATTGATCGGCGCGCGCCGACCATTCGCTGGAAATATCCTCCTGCGCATAGATCTGTGACCACAGATCGACCATCGCCGCGCTGGACAGCACGCCTGCGCCAGCAGCGCGATCAGCCGCAGCCGCCCTCGCCTCAAGCCCCAGCATCGGCGCGGTGGCGGCCATATAGGAAATCTGCGAACCGGCATTCTTCATCAGGTTCGCCGGTGGCTGCAGGCCAGTGCCGATGGTCATGGCATAACGCCAGGGCGTCAGATCCTTGACGTCGTCCCACTCGATCTTGACCGCGCGGTGGGCCTTGCCGGCCGCGCCAGCATATTTCTGCGCGAGCAGGAGGTCGATTTTCGGCATGGCACCAGCGCCGAGCTGGCGATCCAGCTGCGCCAGGCCAGCATCGCCATCGCCCCTGAAAGCAGCACAGATCGCGCTGAGGGCCTGCCACTCAGGATCCTTGCGGGCCCCGCCCTGGATCGTCACGGCTGGGCAAATGCCAGTGAAATCGGCAGTGAAAACATAGGCATCGAGCGCGGCTTGCGTCAGGTCAGGCGTGTAATTGCCCGAATCGATATCCTGCACCAGTCCGCGTGCAGCCTCGCCCTCACCCATCCGCAGCAACAGCGCGGCGCGCATCGCGGTAAAATCGGCGGGGTTCATGGCGGCTGGCGCATCGAGCCGCGAGGCGAGCGCGCGGCGCAGCAGGATATGGCCCCAGCGCGAAACCATCGCGCCCTTGTTGCCGTTCAGCGCCGCGCGAACCAGCGAGGCATTCTGGCCCGCCAGCGAACCGGCAGGCAGACCACCTTCATTCTCGGCGACAATACCGATCTGGGTCATCGACCGACGAGCAGCGGCAGGAATATCGAATTTCGGCCTGAGCCCGAGCAAGTCGGTCAGCTCTTCGGATGACATTTTTGCCAGCACATCAAGCGGCGGCAACTTGATCGAAGCCGCGGCGGCGGCGACTGGCGCGCTGCCGGTCACTCCGCTGGCGTCGCCGCCCGCCGACGGCAATTGCTGGACCACGGGCGCGGCAACAGGTGCGCCCGGCCCGGCTGCGCGCGCAGGCCCGGCCACCGGCGCGGGAGGCGGCGCTGGTGCGCGGGTCGGCGCGGCTTTGGGCGCAGGCCGGTCAAAACCGGGTGGAAGCAGCGATTCGGGTCCGTTCTGCGCCAGCGCCCAGACCGAAGTCAGGGCCAGCGAAGCGCCGACAAGCAGCAGGGCGCGTCTCATCCGCGCGTCTCCGGAATAGCAACAGGCTCGGAGATGGTGCGCAGCGGCCGCTCGCCGCCATCAATCCAGGCATAGGCCAGCAGCAACAGCACTGCTGCCACAAGGCCCCCGAGCAACCAGTTCCTGCGCATAGCCAGCGACACTCGCGACCTTTCCGAAAACATGTCCAAACGCTTGTAAGGCCGCTTAACGCAACTATAGGCTGCGCTGCAATGGACAACCGCACCGAGCCGCTCACATCCCGCGAAATCGAGGCCCTGGCGCGTCGGATCGATCGCCCGATTGTGCTGGTGGGCATGATGGGCGTCGGCAAGACCAGCGTCGGCAAGCGGCTGGC
>JAYVWX010000071.1:0-23235 GCA_043785715.1 Novosphingobium sp.
GCGGGCACCTATGATGCGGTGAACAACAATGTCCTGTTCGGCGCGGGCCAGACCTATCACATCGCGCCGCTGATGGCGCCGGGCAAGCGCAACAACGACGCGCTGTATACCGACAGCACGCTGGCGCTCAATCCCGATACCGGCAAGCTCAACTGGCACTACCAGCACATGCAGCGCGATGTGTGGGACATGGACTGGGTGTTCGAACGCCAGGTCGTCAACCTGCCGGGCCGCAAGGGCCCGCGCCGCGCGGTGATGACGATGGGCAAGCTCGGCATCCTCGACGTGATCGACGCGCGAACCGGCAAATATATCATGTCCTACGATGCCGGGCTGCAAAACCTTGTTACCCGGATCGATCCGGTCTCCGGCCGGAAGGTCACCGATCCGGCGCTTGAGCCCGAACCTGGCGTGTACAAGAAGTTCTGCCCTTATGCCACCGGCGCGCGCAACTGGCCTGCCACCAGCTACGACCCGCGCAGCGGCACAGTTTACATGCCCTACTTCAATAGTTGTCAGAACTACGTGTGGGCCAAGGGTGAAGCCTATGACATCCGCTACGGCGTCGATGTCCCGCGCAACAATCCCGGCAAGATCGGCGGGATGATGGCCATCGACGTTGCCGGCAAGACGCAGCGCTGGAACACCCGCCAGCGCGCGCCGACATCGGCGGCGGCGCTGGCCACGGCGGGCAATGTCGTGTTCGGCGGCAGCCGTGACCGCAGGTTCAAGGCCTATGACTCCGCGACCGGCACTGTCCTGTGGGAAACCCGGCTGGACCAGATGCCAAGTTCCACGCCGATCACCTTCGCCATCGATGGCGAGCAATATGTCGCGGTGACGACCGGCGGCGGCAATTCGGTCGATATTCTGGTTTCGACCCTGACGCCGGAAATCGAATCGGCCAATGGCGGGGTGCGGCTGTGGGTGTTCAAGCTGAAAAGCAAGTAGAAGGCGGAACGGCGCTATGATCAGGCTGGTCCATCTGTTGAAACGCCGGCCTGGCCTGTCCGGCGAAGAGTTCGACCGGCTCTGGCGGGACCGGATGGGACCGGAATTTGCCGCGCAGCAGGTCCACCTCGATGTGCTGCGCCACGTGCAGACCTGTCGCACCGCGTCGACCGCATCGCTCGATGCGGCGGCGCTGGCTGATCGCGGGGCGATGTTGCCGCCTGCCGACGGTGTCGCCGAAAGCTGGTGGCCTTCGGAAACCGCGCTGCAGGCGGTTCTGACCTCAGCTGACGGGCGGCGGCGATTGGCGCGGCTTGCCGATGCGCTGGCGGAAATTGCCGATCCGGCATCCTCGCCGCTGTGGCTCGCGCATGAGTATCCGCAAATCTCCACGAGCCCGCAGCGCATCGTTGCCGGCGCGCGGACCGGAGTGGTCAAGGTCCACTTCGCCCTGCGGCCGCTGGCTCATTTGGGCGAGGCGGAGGCGCAAAACTATTGGCTTACCCGGCATGGCCCGCTGGTCCGCAGCCACGCCCCGGCACGCGGCGCGCTGGCCTATAATCAGGTCCACCGCACGCCTAGCGCGCTCACTGCCGAACTTGCGGAAATTTTCGGCTCGCCAGCGGGGGATTTCATCGGCCATGCCGAAGCCTGGTTCGACCAGTCGGCTCCCCCAACCGGACCGGAAGCCAATGCGGCAAAAGCCGCGGCGGTCGAAGACGAGCGCAATTTTATCGACTGGACCCGGTCGAACTTTCTTGCCGGCAAAGAACGGGTCTACGTCGATCGCGACTGGTGACGAATTCAGGCGGGCGAGCGAAGGCAGGAGGCAAAATGGGCAAACTGGCAGGACAGGTCGTGTGGATCACCGGGGCCGGGCGCATGCGCGGGATCGGTGCTGCCACCGCCCGGCGCATTGCTGAAGAGGGCGGCGATGTCGTGGTCAGCGCGATCCGTCGCGCACCGGAATTGTTGCCCGCGCATGAGCAGGAGGCGGGCTGGCGCGGTGTGGAATCGCTAGCGGATGAAATCCACGCCATGGGCCGCAGGGCGCTGGCCTTGGACTGCGACGTGACCGACAATGATGCGGTGAAGGCCTGTGTCATCGCCGCTGAGCGCGAACTCGGGCCGTTGACCGGGCTGGTCAACAACGCTGGCGTGGCGAGCAACGCCGGGGCCGCGCCGATTGCGACGATGGCAGACGACTTGTGGCACGCCACGATCGATATCAATCTCAACGGTGTTTATCGCTGCTGCAAAGCGGCGGTGCAGGCGATGCTCGCGCAGGGAAACGGCGGTGCGATCGTCAATGTGTCATCGCTCGCCGGGCGGTTCGGCCTGCCCGGCTATGGCGGCTATTGCGCCAGCAAGTTCGGGGTTGTCGGGCTGACCCAGCAGCTGGCTGCCGAAGTGGCTCGCGACGGAATTCGGGTCAATTGCGTTTGCCCCGGATCGATCGATACCGACATGCTCGACGGCACGATCGGCCGCAAGGCCGCCGCCGCGGGTATCGCCTTCGACGATTTCAAGGCGACCTACAACCACGCGATCATCCCGATGGGCCGGCGCGGCGCGGTCAGCGAACTGGGAGCGGCCATTGCCTTCCTGCTTGGCCCGGATGCGAGCTATATCACCGGACAGACACTCAACGTCGATGGCGGCTATCGCATGGATTGAATCAGTCGGTGCCCCGCGCAGCCACCGCCGCGATTTCCTCCGCCGACAGTCCGGTGCGTTCAAGCAGCACCGCCGTAGTGTCGGCACCCAGCGGGCGGCTTGGTTCGAGCGGGCGCTGGGGCACACCGTCATAACGCATCGGCGAGTGCAGCAACACCAGCGGGCCAAATTCGGGATGGTCGATCCGTTGCAGTGCGCCGCGCGCATGCATGTTGGGATCTTCCATCACTTCGTCGAGGTTGCGAACCGGAGCGCTTGGTAGACGAGCGGCCATCAACGTTTCGAACACTTGCGCCGAGGTCTGGGGCCGGGTCCATTGCTCGACCAGCGCATCGACTTCGTCGATCTGGGTCACCCGGTTCTTCAAGGTCGCATAGCGGGAATCCTCGGCGAGCTCTGGATGCCCCATGACTGCCGCCAGTGTGCGCCAGTGGCTATCGCCTACACACATCACCGAAACATAACCGTCGCTGGTGGGATAGACGTTGTAGGGACATTCGGCGAGGCCGCCGTGGCGGTTGCCGGTGCGCGCGGTAACGTCCTTTCCCTTGGCAAACCAGTGCATTCCCAGGTTGGAGCTGAGCGAGGCATAGATTGCGTCCTGCATCGCCACTTCCAGCCGCCGCGCGACGCCCGTGCGTTCGCGCTCAAACAAGGCGGTCATGATCGCGCCGTAGAAATGTATGGCCGTGAAGAAATCGGCGATGGCCGGGCCGGCTTTGACGGGGGGACGATCCGGAAAGCCGGTGACGTGCATCGCGCCCGACATCGCCTGCACCGTAAGGTCCATCGCCGGGTAAGCGGCATAGGGTCCGTCGCGTCCGTATCCGGAGCTGGACGCATAGATCAGACGCGGATTGAGGGCCTGGACCACGGTGTCGCCAAGCCCGAGCCGGTCCATCGTCCCGGGGGCAAAATTCTCCACCAAAACGTCCGCCGTGCGGGCAAGGTCAAGCAGTGCCGCCTTGCCTTGCGGGGTCTTGAGATCGAGGACCACCGAGTCCTTGCAGCCATTGAGCATGGCGAAGGGCAGGGCAGCGCCGCCAACCGCGCCGCGCCGCCGCAGCGGTTCGCCGCCCGGCGGTTCGACCTTGATCACCCGGGCCCCGGCAAGCGCCATCAGATAGGTGGCATAGGGCCCGTTGTAGATCTGCGAGAGGTCAAGCACCGTGATGCCATCGAGGGGGTAGGTCGGTGCCTGATCGCCGGGTTTTTCCATAGCTATGGACCTCATAGCAGATTTCGCTTTGATACAAGCCTACAACTTGCCTAGGGTGAAAAACCCGAAGGAATTTCACATATGTCCGCGCATCCATTTCTCAACGACACCATCCAACCGCTGTTCATCGACGGGGAAAAACGCCAATCGCGCAGCGGCGAGAGCTTTGATTGCATCAACCCTTCGACGGGCAAGGTGCTCACCCGAGTGGCGCGCGGCGACGCGGCCGACATCGATGATGCGGTCGCGGCGGCGAGGCGGGCCTTTGAAGGGGAATGGCGTAGTTGGAAGCCGTTCGACCGGCAGGCGCTGATGCTCAATGTCGCCGCCGCAATCGACCGGCGCTTTGACGAGCTCGCCCGGCTTGAATCGATGGACATGGGTGCGCCGCTGTCGCGCACTTCATCGTTTCGGCGCTGGATACAGCAGACGTTTCGCTATTATGCCGCGCAGGCCGTCACCATCCGGGGGGACGTGCTGTCCAATTCCGTGCCGGGCGATTACCACAGCTATTCGCTCAAGCTGCCGCTCGGCGTGATCGGGGCGATCATTCCGTGGAACGGGCCGCTGATAACCCAGCTGTGGAGCATCTGCCCGGTGCTGGCGACGGGTTGCACACTGGTGCTCAAACCCGCCGAGGAAGCTCCCCTGTCGGGGCTGCTGATGGCGGAAATCTTGCATGAGGCCGGCGTGCCCAAAGGCGTTATCAATGTCGTTCCGGGACCGGGGCCGACTGCCGGGGCGGCGCTTGCCGGTCACCGCGATGTCGACAAGATCGCCTTCACCGGCTCGACTGTGACCGGCCGCAAGATCATCGAAGCTTCGGCCGTCAATATGAAGCGCGTCGCGGTGGAACTGGGCGGCAAGTCACCGGACATCGTGTTCGCGGATGCCGATCTCGACAAGGCTGCCACCGGGGCGGCGATGGCCTGCTTCATGAACACCGGACAGGTTTGCTACGCGGGATCGCGCCTGTTTGTCGAACGGCCGATTTACGCCGATTTTGTCGAGCGGGTCGCGGAAATTGGCCGCTCGCTCAAGGTCGGGCAGAGCCTCGATCCGGATACCCAGCTGGGACCGCTGGCCTCGTCGATGCAGCTAGACAAGGTCATGGGCTATTTCGACATCGCACGGTCCGATGGCGCGCGGATTGTTTCGGGCGGCGAGCGGCTTGGCGGCGCATTGTCCGAGGGTTTTTTCGTCGCGCCGACGGTGCTCGCCGATGTCGACAACACGATGCGCGTCGCCCGCGAGGAAATATTCGGTCCGGTGCTCTCGGCAATCCCGTTCGATAGCGAGGACGAGGTGATTGGCCTGGCCAACGATACCACTTACGGTCTCGGCAGCGGCGTGTGGACGCAGAATCTCGGCCGCGCGCACCGTGTCGCCCGCGCACTGCAGACGGGGATGACCTGGACCAACTGCTATGCGGTCACCGATCCGACCGTGACGATGACCGGCGCCAAGCAAAGCGGATATGGGGTGAAGGGCGGGCCCTGGCACCTCGACGAATATCTGCTGAACAAGACGGTTTGGATGAACATCGCCGAGTAATGAGCCAAAAGACGACGACGTCTTGGACCTGATACTGGCTCCGCTGTTCCGTGCGCGCTGCGAGGCCGCACCGTGGCGAGCTCGATAGCTGTCGATAGCTGTGCAATCGAACACTTTGGGAGAATGTCGTGAAAGGCTGGATGGTAGTCAAGGCGAACGCGCCGCTCGAAGAGATCGAAATGCCGACCCCGGTGCCGCAAGGCAGCGAAGTGCTGATCGAGGTCACCTATTGCGGGGTGTGCCATTCGGACCTGCATTTCTGGAAGGGCGAATACAATATGGGCGGCGGGCAGGTGATGACGCTCGCCGATCGCGGGGTGACACTGCCGCGCGCGCCGGGCCACGAAATTGCCGGGCGGGTGGCAGCGCTGGGGCCTGATGCCCGGGGCGTGAAGATTGGCGACATGCGGGTGGTTTATCCCTGGCTTGGCTGCGGCGAATGCGAGGACTGCAACAGCGAACGCGACAACATGTGCCTGTCTCCCCGCAGCATCGGGGTGGTGAGCGATGGCGGCTTCGGCAGCCATGTTCTGGTGCCGCATGCGCGCTATCTGTTCGATCCCGGCAATGTCGATCCGGCCTTGGCGGCGACCTATGCCTGCTCGGGCCTCACCTGCTATTCGGCAATCAGCAAGGTTACGCCGCTAACTCCCGGCAAACCGGTGCTGGTCATCGGGGCAGGGGGCATCGGCCTGATGATGATCGCGATGCTCAAGGCGTTCGGGCACGATAATATCGTCGTCGTCGATATCGACCCGGCCAAGCGCGAGGCGGCGCTGGCGGCGGGGGCGAGCCAGGTGGTGGACGGCAATGGCGCCGATCTGGCGCCGCGCGTGATTGCCGCCTGCGGGCTGGTCGCCGCCGCCTTCGATTGCGTCAATCGCGACAGCACCGCGCGGGCGGCGCTCGATTCGCTGGCTAAAGGCGGCAAGCTTGTGCTTATCGGAGTGGCCGGCGGCGAGCTGACGCTGTCGCTGGCGGCGATGATCTTCCGCTCGCATTCGATCATGGGCAACCTCACCGGTTCGCCGGCGGACCTGCGCGGGGTACTGGCCCTGGCCAATGCCGGAAGGCTGCAGCCGACTCCGGTCACCTGCTGCCCGCATGATCAAGCCAACCAGGCGCTGCTTGACCTTAAGGAGGGCAAATTCACGGGCCGGGCGGTGCTGGTTCGTGAAGCAGAGGACAACCATGCTTGACAGCAACCGGCTGGACGGAAAAGTCGCGCTCATAACCGGCGCGGGCGGCGAGATCGGCCGGGCTACAGCGCGGCTGATGGCGGCGCGGGGTGCACGCATTGTTGCGGTCGACCGCGATTCCGCCGCGCTCGAGGCGCTGCGGACGGATTTGGGCGATGCCCTGCTGGAGAGAATTGTCGCGGACGTGTCCGATGAGGGGGCGGTGCGCGGCTATGTCGCCTCGGCAAAAGCCGCAGCCGGGCGGATCGACGTGTTTTTCAACAATGCCGGAATCGAAGGTCCGGCCCACCGGGTGCCCGATTACCCGCTGGAGGATTTCCAGCGGGTATTGGCGATCAACGTCACCGGCGTGTTCCTCGGCATGAAGTATGTCATTCCGGTGATGCTGGAAGGCGGCGGGGGCAGCATCATCAACACCTCGAGCACCGCCGGGCTGCGCGGAACCGGCGGGTTATGCGCCTATGTTGCCAGCAAGCATGCCGTGATCGGCCTGACCCGCAGCGCGGCCGACGAATGGGCGGAACAGGGCATCCGGATCAATTGCGTCAATCCCGGCCCGATCGAGGGGCGGATGATGCAGTCTATCGAACAGGGCCTGCAGCCCGGTAACAACGGCGCGGTAGCCGCAGCCATTGTCGCCGCCAACCCCGCCCGCCGCTACGGACTGCCAGAGGAAGTCGCCACGCTCGTGGCGTTTCTCGCCTCCGACGATGCCCGCTACATCCACGGCGCAATCCATGCGGTCGATGGCGGGCGGACCGCGGTGTGACCTAGTCCGATTCGAAAATCAGGATTTCGGTTTCGGATGCCGCCTGGCGTGCCGCGGCATGCGGCGCATAGGCCTCGCAGGCGAGGAACTCCCTGATTGCCGCAGTGCTGGGGAATTTAAAGATCGCGGCTTGATCGGGAACGGGCAGCCTGCCCTCGGCCTGTTCGATGTCCGCTCCGGCGCCAAGGTAGCTGCCGCCGAAGCTGGCGATGATGGCGGGAACATGCGCCATATAGTCTGCCATCCAGCCAGTGTCGCGGTTGTATACCAGTGCGATCATATAGCCAGCCATGGCCTGGTCCCTTCGATCACGTCTTGCCTGCGTTGAACGCATCCAGCACTTCCTGCTGAAGGTTGGCGGTGCCCTTTTCGGCGGCGTGCTGGGCCAGTTTCGCAGCGACTGCGGCTTGCAGCTCGCCGCGGAATGTCCCGCTGTTTTGGCGCAGCCAGTCCTCGGAGGCGCAGCGGTTGGCGTTTAGATCGTTCACGGCCGGGATGACATGGCGCGCGATCAGTTCGACCGAATTCTTCGTCCCCGCCCAATCGGCCCATGACGTTGTCATGTTGAGAAAGCAGCCGAAACCCCCCGATTGTTCCTGCAGCCGCTTGATCTGGGCAATCGCATCATCGGGGGTGCCAACCACGGCGAACCCGGATTCGATCAGTGCGTCGAGCGGGTCGGTTCCGGGCGGCGGAGCGAGCGGCAAGGCGGCGACATTGGTGAAGTAGTCGATCCAGCGGTAGAATCCCCACTTGACCTCTTCGCGCGCTTTCTCGCGGGTTTCGGCGATGTGCATCGGCCCGACCAGGCGCCAGCCATTGCGATCGACGGTCTTGCCGTGTTCCCGCGCCATGTCGTCGTAGATCTGCCAGGTGGAGCCAAGAGCGTTGAACCCGCCGGTCGATGTTGCGCCGATTGACAGCAAGTTGAGGCCCAGCCGGCCCGCGGTCCGCGCGCCGGTCGGCGAAACCTGGTTGGCCACCGAAATTTCCACGCCCTGCTGGTTGTAAGACCGCAATTGCAGCCGCGCGTTGTTGAGCGTGAACCAGTCGGTCTCCATGGTCACGGTCTCGCCATTGAGCAGGCGGGCGATCGGCTCCACCGCCTCGTCCATGCGGTCGCGCACCAGCGGGGTGGGAATGCCCTGCATATAGGCGTCCGATGGCAGCGAGCCCGGTCCGACTCCCAGCATGGTGCGGCCGCGCGTCACGTGATCGAGCTGGCGGATGCGGTCGGCAAGGATAAGGGGGTGGTGATAGGGCAGCGAGGATACCCCGGTGCCGAGGCGGATATTGCGGGTGCGTTCGGCACAGACAGCGATCATCACCTCTGGACTGGCGCTGATCTCCCACCCGCCCGAGTGATGTTCGCCAAACCACGCTTCCTCATAACCCAGCTCGTCCATCAACTGGACCAGCTTGATGTCCTGTTCGAGCGCGATGCTGGGGTGCTCGTTGAGCTGATGGAACGGGGCGATGAAGGCGCCGAAACGCATGCGCTGTGTTTTCATCCTGCATCCTCGACAATGTTGTCCTGCCGCCAAAGGGCAACTGGACTGGACCTGGTTTTCCGAATATCATTCGGTTCTAGGAGACTTGAAGGGCGCGGGCAAGCGCAAGCATTCAATGTGGCCAAGCCAGAGGAGAAACGAAATGAGCGACAAGGATCAGGCCGGGCAGACCAAATATATCGACCCGGCGACCGGAACCGATGAATTGCAGGCGCTGCCCGATGGCGTGCAAGCCGAGCTTGACGCACACCGCGACCAATATCTCACCGATCCGGCCGCGGCGCATATGTGGGATCCGATCGTGATCGGCGTGCCGGGCGGCCCGGTGAAATGTCTGCTGCTGACCTACAAGGGCCGCAAAAGCGGGCGGACGCTGCATACCTCACTGCAATATTACACGCTTGGCGACAAGATCGCCATCGTCGGCTCGCGCGGCGGCACGGTCGAGCATCCGGTGTGGTACCTCAACCTGCTGGCCGAACCGCGCTGCCATATCCAGGTCGGGACCGAAGGTCGCGATGCCGTGGCGCGTACCGCAACCGGTGCCGAGCGCGCGGAATGGTGGACCATGATCACCGCCGAACAGCCCGTTCAGCTGGAATATCAGGAGCGCACGACCAGGGAGATCCCGGTCGTCGTATTGGATTGAGACCTACAGCACCGCTTCAATCGCCGGCAATTCACCCGCATCCGGGTCGAGCCCGCACAGCTTGAACCAGGTCCGTTCGCGAAAGGCCTGTTTCTCGCCGTAATCGAGGATCGCCGCGACCGCCGCCGGCGACAGCGGCAAGCTGCCATCTTCGCCCAGGATTGCCTTGTCGATGGCGGCGCCGACCCGGCAAATCGCAGCTTCCACGGCATCAATGTCGCGCCGGTCGACGGTTGCTGCCGAGGCGAGTGCTTCTGCCAGCTCGCCGCCGAACCCGGGGTCGCTCACGGCGATCTTGCGGGCGAGCGCGGACATTGCATCGAGCGATCCACACTCAAAGCGCAGCGCGTGCTTCCACTGCCCGCCGATCATCCGCAGATGGCCGATCACCAGCAGCGCCTGCTCGCGCGCCATGCGTTCGCCATCGGCCAGCGAGGGGATCACCACTTCCTCCAGCGCCTTGATGCAATTGGCCAGGCGCAGATCAATGTTCGGCAGCATCGCTCAGGCCTCTCGCAGCAGTCGGACAATCTGGTGTAGAAATACCGCGCCGGCCGACGCCAGCATGGACAGTACCAAATCCTGGTGGTTGTTGCTTTCCTTCGCCGCGCGGATCGCTTGGGCCAGGTCCATCACCGCGCATTTGTAGGCATTGAGTATCTCGTAGTAGCGCAGCTTGCCAGGATCGATGATATTGCCCGATTGCGCCTGATAGGCCGCGAGAAATTCGTCTCGCGGCAGCAAACCGCAAACCAGGAAAACCCCGTCGTCGCGCCAGACGCCGAACAGCTTCTGGATTACCCAGGCGAGGTCTTCATGGAAATCGCCAATATGCCCCAGTTCCCAGTCGAGGATCGCGGTGAAGCGCCCGCTCGGTTCCTCGAACATGAAGTTGCCCATCCGCAAATCGCCATGGACGATCACCGGCTTGTCGCAGATTGGCGCGTTTTCGCGCAGCCAGCGTTCGGTCAGAGTGATGATCGGCACCGGTTCCACCAGCGCGTTCCAGCAAAGCTCGGACCACCAATTGACCTGCCAGATTGCCGCATCTGTGGTTCCGGCCCGGGGAACCTTGAAGTAGGATAGATCGGCCTGGCTGAAATCGAAGCCGTGAACTTTGATATAGGCATCAACGAACTGCGGTGCGAGCTTGGGTATCCACTCGTCGAAGCGCGAACCGATGCCGGTCACGCCCACTGTGGTGACGTCGGTCGGCTGGGTTACGCCGCTGACGAACTCCATGATCATCCCTGGCTGCCCCAGCGTCTCGCCATCAGCATCAAAGCTGCGGACGGCCGCGACCGGCACCACGCCCTGCATGGCTTTGTGCAGCTGCGATTCGCGACCGCGGCACGTCTGGCTAATGCCTTCCAGCGGATCCATTCGCAGGATCAACCTCGTCCCCCCGCTGTCGCCGGAATGACGCAAAGTAAAGGCGAACTGCTCTTTCGAAGCGCCGCCCGCCATGCGCATGACATCCGAAATCGTAATTCCGGTCAGCCCCTCGGTCGCTGCCAGATAGCGGCACAGGATATCGGCGACCTGTTGAGCAGTCTTGGCCCGATACGGACCCTTGCCACGGTCACGGACCGTCCGGTCGAGAATCTCGCGTACCCTCGGCTCGATATTGTTGCGGTCCCATTTTGTGGAGGACGCTATTCCCGCAAGCACCATCGATTGTCTTTCTCTATCATTTACCGCGGCACTGAGACTTCGGTGCCCAGCGCATCGAGCACTGCCATATCGAAATAGTCGCGCCAGGCGCAGATCAGGTCGCCGCGAAATTCGAACACGCCCATGATCTGAAGGTCCACGACCTTGCCGGCAAAATCCAGCCGATCGATCCGCTCGTTCATCACCGTCCCGTCAGCACCTTCGACCTGCCGCGCGATGGTGAATTCGAGATCGCCGACTGCCCCGAAAAACCAGTTCAGGAATTCGCGGATCTGCTGCTTGCCGACGTTGGGCGGATCGATCGGGACATTGGTGTAAACCGCATCTTCGGTGAAGAAGCTGACGATTTTTTCGACATCGCGGGTCTGCCAGCTGCCGAGCATCGCGGTGACGCGGGTTGAATTGTCAGTCATCGTGCATTCCCTTCAATTGCCGTTGCCGCGCCATGGAAAGTTGAAGCCGCATTCGACCATGCCGTAGCCGAGTGTACCGTCAGCCAGAGTAAACTCCATCATCTGCTCGGTGAATATGAATGTGTCGAACGGAAACATCCAGCGAAACAAAGGCTTGCCGGTGAAATCCCACAACCGCCCGTCCTCGTCGGTCACCTTCCAGCGCACGTTCTTGACCGTCATATCGTCGGCCTGGAAATTGACGGACTCCTCCATCGTCGCGATCGTGTGCCAACGTTTTCCGTCGTGGAGAATCTTCTGGTAGCTGTCGCCATGATCGGTGATGCCATGCACTGCGACACAGGCCATGCCGTTGTCGAAGATCGGCCAGGCCAGCCGGTAATGGTGTACGCCGCCCCAATTGCGCGGTCCGGCGCTGATATCGCGAAAGCCTTTGTCATCGATGGTGATGGTCTCGCCGTCACCTAGAGTGATCGTGCCGCTGACATTGCAGAAGCCTTCGGGGTGGATATAGGCGAGTTCCCGGGCAATGGCATCATCCGGACCGGCGTTGGACAGGGCAATGCTGTCACCCATGGGATGGCGCAGATCCCAGACCAGTTCAGCCTTGAAATCCTCGGTATCGACGCTGACCCGGCATTTTTGCAGCGGCTCGATAACCTGGATGGTGGTCCCTGCTACCGTCATTCCCGGATCGGGGCGATCCATGGTCAGCGGCAGGTTCATGTTGACCCGGGTGAACAGCGGCTTGCCATCGCGGAAGAACACGGTGAAGCCGTTGGTCTCGCCAAGGTTTTCCAGGATTCCCACGCGGATGAAAGCGCCGGTGCGGGTCTTGCGGTCGTAGAAGTTGAAGTACCAGCTCTGGTTCCACTTCCGGATGTCCGGGTTGGGAATGTACCGCTCGGCGTTTTCATTGAGCCACTCGGCGGTCATCGTGGGCATGGCGTCTCTCTCCTGAGCTTCGCTCCAGCAGATAATAAACACCTATACAGTGTCAATCGGAAGATAGGATATTGCCGGAAATGGCTGTGTAACAGCTTGCTTGACAAAGCGGAGGGAGAATTTCATCCTCGATTTTTCCGACATTGCATCGGATTTTATCCGCCCCAGGAGAGTTCCAATGAAGTTCACGCATGATCCGATGAAGTTCGGTATCTTCATGGGCCCCTATCACAAGCCCGACCTCAACCCGCTGGTCGCGTTCGAGCAAGACATGCAGACGGTGATGAACCTTGACCGGCTCGGCTACGATGAAGCCTGGATCGGTGAGCACCATTCAGGCGGGGTGGAAACCATCGCCAGCCCGGAATTGTTCATTGCCGCTGCCGCCCAGCATACCAAACACATCAAGCTTGGCACCGGCGCGGTGACGGTGCCCTATCACCACCCGTTCCAGGTTGCCGAGCGGATCGTCCAGCTCGATTACATGACCCGCGGACGGATGATGTTCGGTGTGGCGCCGGGCCAGCTGGTTCAGGATGCGACGATGATCGGCCAGCATCCTCGGGACAATCGCCGCCGCCTGCAAGAGGCGCTGGATGTCATGATCCCGCTGTTCAAGGGCGAAACCGTGACGCGCAAGACCGACTGGTTCGAACTGAAGGACGCATCGCTCCAGTTGCTGCCCTATTCGGATTTCGACATGGCGACGGTTTCGGTGATTTCGCCCTCTGGCCCGCTTATTGCCGGCAAATACGGAATGGGGATGCTCTCGGTTGCCGCTACTCACCCTGTCGGGATCGAACAGCTGCTCGACCATTGGGATATTGCGCAGACGGAAGCAAAAAAGGCGGGGCATGTACTCAGCCGGTCCGACTGGCGGCTGATGGGGCCGATGCATATCGCCGAAACCTTTGAAAAGGCGCGCGATGAGGTCCGTTACGGCATGTGCATGCTGGAGGATTACCGGGCGCACATCAATCCGGCGGATCCGATGGACTGGTCCGATTCCGACCGCGCGGTCGATATCCTCAACGAAAGCGGCGCGGCCGTGATCGGCACGCCCGAGATGGCCCGCGCCCAGATCGAACGGCTGATCGCTAAGTCGGGCGGATTTGGCACCTATATGCTGATGGGCGTCGATTGGGCCCAGCACCCCGCGCAGATGAACAGCCAGCGCCTGTTCGCCGAGGAAGTGATCCCCTATTTCAATGGCTCCAGGGCAGCGCTGCGCAAGAGCTTCGACGCGGTGATGAGCACGGGCTTCGAAGGCGCGGAGATCACCGCAGCAGCGCAAGCGGCGATGGCTGAGGCATACAAGGCGGGCAGGAACTGATGGCTGTCGTAAAGGTCGATCTGGCAAGTGGACCGAGTGTTGCCTGTGAGGACAGCGGCGGCACCGGAACGCCGGTTATTTTCAGCCACGGGCTATTCATGGATCACACCATGTTCGCCCCGCAGCTTGCAGAATTCACCCCTCAATATCGTTGCATCACCTGGGATGAACGCGCCCATGGCGCAACCGCTTGGGACCGGGCGTTCACCTATTGGGACTCGGCCCGCGACCTGCTCGGGTTGATGGATGCGCTCGGCATCGACAAATGCATTCACGTCGGCATGAGCCAGGGCGGCTTGCTGGGGATGCGCGCTGCGATCCTCGCACCCGAGCGCTTTACCGGCATCGTTCAGCTGGCGACCCAGGCGGGCCAGCTCGAAGGGGCCGAACCCTTCCGCGCCTTTCTCGATGGCTGGAAGGCCGATGGTGCGAGCGAGGAAAATCTGGCGTTCCTGACCGATCTGATCCTTGGGCCGGGAGTCGATACGGCCTACTGGCATGCCTATTGGAAAAGCTTTACGCCCGAACAAATCGAAACCGCGGTCAGCGCGCTGTTCGCCATCGATGCGCTGTATGACCGCTTGCACGAAGTGACGGTGCCGCTGTGCACGATCCACGGCATGGCCGATGTCTCGACGCCCTATACGCTCGCCGAACGGGTGGCGCGTGAGGTGCCCGATGCGCGCGGCGTCACCCTGATCGAAGGCGGTCCGCATGCGGTCAATATCAGCCATGCAGACCAAGTGAACGCGGCCCTGCGAACATTTTTCAATGAGCTGAAATGATGGTGCTCGCGGGCAAGGTGGCGCTCGTCACCGGTGGCGGCTCCGGGATTGGCGAGGCCTGCGCCAGGGGACTGGCCGCTGCGGGTGCGCAAGTGCTGGTGACGGATATCTCGCTCGAAGCAGCGCAGCGGGTGGCCCGCGAGATCGGTTCCGCGGCGGATGCCTGTGCCGCCGATGTCGCGGCGGAAGCGCAGTGCGACGCAATGGTCGCCTTCGCGCTGGAGCGGTTTGGGCGGCTCGACATTGCGGTCAACAATGCCGGCGTCGGCAACAAGGATCGCTCGCAGGTCGCCGATCTGAGCACGGATAGCTGGCGCAAGGTGCTCGGCGTCAACCTCGACGGCGTGTTTTTTTCGATGCGCGCCGAGATCCGCGCGATGCGCGCGGGCGGCGGCGGGGCGATCGTCAACATTGCCTCGGTTATGGGCTCGGTGGCGGTCGAATGCGCCAGCGCCTATGTCACGGCCAAGCATGGCGTGGTGGGCCTGACCAAGGCCGCCGCGCTCGATCATGCCGCCGACGCCATCCGGGTCAACGCGGTCGGCCCTGGCTATGTCGATACCGCCATGTTCGCCGACCGGACCGACGAGCAACGCGCCGAAGTGGGCGCGCGCCATCCGCTCGGCCGCATTGCCCGCCCGGAGGAAATCGCCGCCATGGTCATCTGGCTGGCCTCGCCAGCAGCGTCATTCGCCACGGGCGGCTATTACCCGATCGACGGCGGCTATCTCGCCCGCTGAAATAGCGACGATCAGGGGCCAGTTATGGCTGCCGCCAGCCCGGAAACACCGCCCAGATAAGCCGGAAGGATGCTCTGGGCAGCGAGAGCGTGGTCGAGCAGCAGCAGGCTAGCCGGGCTGATTTCCCGCGTGATCGTGTTCGCGTTTGCACTGATACCTTGCACCGCAGCTAGCACCGCCTGATCCGCCTTGAACCAGAAGTCGTCGCCAACCCCAGTTTGCGCCGGTTCGAGCGTCAGTCCGCGCGCGAGAAATCCGGCGCGGTGAAGATCGGGGCAACGGGCTGCGGCATCGCGGACGATCGCTTCGATCCGGTCCTTGGCCTCCAGCACATCGGCGGGAATGGCATCGGCGCGGGCTGCCTTGTCCCAGGCCTGCTTGCCGAGGAACATGGCGCGGATCATGTTGCGCGGTTCGACCCGCTGGATCAGCCGCGCGAAAACCGCCATTTCGGAGCGGATCGCCCCGTCCATCGGCTGCATCAGGCCCAGTTCGACGCAGTCGAGGATCGCCAGGGGGGCGGGTTCGTGGCCCAGCATGCGCGCTATCTCACGGGCGCGCACCTGCGCGATGTGCCCGGCGCTGGCGCTGTGCGGCAGGGGACGGACGCCGGGCCGATCCCAGGGCTGGGTAGAGTGCGCCGCACCGGACAGCAGCCAGGCTTCGGCCACGGCGACTTCCTCGCCTTCCTCGACAACGGCATGCACCAGCCCGGCGGCCAGCGCCTCGTCGCCTTGCAGGTTGCGGCCGAGCAGCAGCACGTCGAGCCCGAGTTCCAGCCCGACCAGTCGCGGCATACGCTGCGTTCCGCCAGCGCCGGGCAGCAGTCCGACGGCGCATTCTGGCAGGCCGAGCATGGCGCGCTTGCTGGTCGTGAGGACGCGGTAGTGGCAGCCCAGCGCCAGTTCGCAGCCGCCGCCCAGCGCGACCCCGGCGATGGCGGCGGCCACCGGCTTGCCTGCTGTTTCCAGGCGTCGGATCGCGTGACCGAGCGGGAAGAAATGATCGAAGGCCATGTCGAACCGGGTGGCGGGCGGCGCGGTGACGATCGTGTCATAGGCGGTGCCCAGCTCGATGAGGTCCGCCCCGGCGCAGAAGCCCGATGCCTTGCCCGATCGCATCACCACACCGCGTACGTCGCTCTGCCGCAACCAGTCGGCAAACGCGCCCAGTTCGTGAATCGCCTTGTTGGAGAAGACGTTCATCGAGCGTTCGGGGCAATCGAACACCAGATGGATCAGGCCATTGGCCTGTGGTTCGATCCGGAACTGGGTAAGCGGCGGCGGGACGTTGGTCATTTGACGTATTTGTGAAAATCGGGCGTGCGCTTTTCGGTGAAGGCGCGGACGCCTTCCTTCGATTCTTCGGTGTCATAGAACAGCTTCACCGCATTGAGCGCCATCAGCGAAATGCCGCGGATGTTGTCGCTGTCGTCGTTGAACGAGCGCTTGGCGAGGGCGAGCGCGGTGGGTGACCGTTCCCCGAGCATCTGGGTCCATTCGTTGACCGCATCGTCCAGCTCGGCAGCGGGGACGACCTTGTTGACCAAGCCCATTTCACAGGCCTGCTGCGCGGTATATTGCAGGTTGAGGAACCACATTTCACGCGCCTTTTTGTCGCCGACATGGCGGGCGAGCAGAGCGGTGCCCCAGCCAGCATCGACCGAGCCGACTTTGGGGCCGACCTGGCCGAACTTGGCGGTATCGGCAGCGATGGTCAGGTCGCACAGCGTCGCGAAAACATTGCCGCCGCCGATGGCGAAGCCGTTGACCCGGGCGATCACCGGCTTGGGGATGTCGCGGATGATCGACTGGAATTCGTCGATCGGCAGGCCGACAATGCCGCGCCCGTCATATTGGCCCTCATGCGCGCTCTGGTCGCCGCCGGTGCAGAAGGCCTTGTCGCCCGCGCCGGTGAGCACGACCGAGGAAACGCCGCGATCGTCTGCCGCCAGCTTAAATCCGGCAATCAGGTCTTCGATCGTCTGCGCGCGGAAGGCGTTGTAGAGCTTGGGCCGATTGATGATCACCCAGGCGGCGCGGCCGCGAACTTCATAGAGGATGTCTTCGAATGGCTGTGACATGTTTGATTCCTTGCGAATGGGGACGTTGACGCTGCGTCAGACCATGTTCATTCCGCCGGAGACCGAAATGGCCTGACCGGTAATGTAGGCGCCGTCGTCCGAGGCGAGCAGTGCGACGATCCCGGCGTAGTCTTCCGGCTCGCCCATGCGGCGCAGCGGAATTCCGCGCACCAGCGCTTCTTTCCACTTTTCCGCATCGTGGCCTTCGCCGGCGACTTCCGCCCTCATCGGGGTGTTGGTCGGCCCTGGGCAGACGCAGTTGGCGAGCACATTCTTGCGCGCCAGTTCGCGCGCGATCGACTTGGTGAAGCTGATCAACCCGCCCTTGCACGCCGAATAAACCGCCTCCATCGCCGTGCCGACCTTGGCTGCGTCCGACGCGATGTTGATGATCCGCCCCCCGCCGCGCTGCGCCATGCGGCCCGCCACCGCGAAATGGGTGTTGAGATTGCCCTTGAGGTTGATCGCGATCACCTTGTCCCAGAATTCAGGAGTGGTCGCGAGGAACGGCTGCGGCTTATCCCACCCGGCGTTGTTGACCAGCACCCAGACCGGGCCGAGATCCTTTTCGACTGCCTCGACTGCCGCCTGCACCGCATCGAAATCGCTGACATCGACCTGCCATGTCCGCACCGTGGCATCGCCGGCAAGCCTGGCCGTTTCATCTCCCGCGGCTGTGCTGAGATCGAAGATGGCAACCTTGCAACCTTCTTCGGCCAGTCGCAGGACCAACGCCCTGCCGATGCCCTGTCCGCCGCCCGTCACGATGGCGACTTTGCCTGTCAAACCCTTCATTAGTTCCTCCTTGGATTGCGGCGCCAGTTCAGAACTGCGCGCCTTGGCCTTCTGTATCGCCGCCGATCATGGCGAGCAGCTGGCCCTTGATTTTCAGCAGCACGGCTGCGGCACCGTCGAGTTCGCTTTCGCTAACTGCCGAAAGGATTTCCGTCTCGACGATATCGACGTTTTCCCGGATCGTTGCGACCAGTTTCTGTCCCTCGGGCGTGAGGTAAACTCTTCGCGCGCGGGCATCGCGTTCGTCGGCGCGGCGCTTGACGAAGCCGCCGCTTTCCATACGATCGATCAGCCCGCCGATGGCGACCTTGGTCAGATCGAGGTCGGCCGCCAGCCCGGTCTGCGTCATGCCGTCGCGGCGTGAAAGGAATGCCAGCACCCACCACTGCGACCGGGTGAGGCCCAGCGGCTTGAGCGCACGGTCGATGACAATTCGCCGCAGCCGCGAAACATCGTGAATCAGAAAACCGAACCGCAGATTGGCGTCGAGATTTTTCTGCATGCGGGGTGGTCCGGAATGCGGCAGTTCCGGATGATCGCTGGCCGCAAGGGCTAGAGGAGTTGGCGCGATATCCATCACTTGCTGCGGCTTAGTCTGCCCTTGAACATTTCGCGCGCGATAATCGTCTTCATCACTTCGATGGAGCCGCCCGCAATCTTGACGATGCGCGCATCGGCATAGGCGCGGGTGATCGGATATTCCCACATATAGCCCCAACCGCCGAACAGCTGCAGGCACTTGTCCGCCGCCTCGCAGTGCAGTTCCGAGGTGGTCATCTTGACCATTGCTGCGTCCACGGGATCCAGTTCACCGCGCATGAACAGTTCGATGCAGCGATCGGTGAAAACCCGCGCCATGACACTGCGCGCCTTAAGGTCGGCGAGGACGAACTGGGTGTTCTGGAAATCGGCGATGGTATGGCCGAAGGCCTTGCGTTCGGCGGTATAATCGACGGTCCACTCGATCATCGTTTCGACCACCGTCGCCGAGCGGACGGCCTGCGCCAGACGTTCCTGCGGCAATTTGGTCATCATCAGCTTGAAGCCTTCGCCTTCGCCGCCGAGCATGGCCGAGGCGGGCACCCGCAAATTGTCGAAGAACAACTCGGAGGTATCCTGCGCCTTCATGCCCAGCTTTTCCAGGTTCTGCCCGCGCTTGAAGCCGGGCAGGCTGGTATCGACCAGGAACAGCGTCACACCCTTGGCCCCGGCGGCGCTGTCGGTCTTGGTTGCCAGGACAAGAACGTCGCACATCTGGCCGTTGGAGATGAAAACCTTCTGGCCGTTGATGACGAAATCCTCGCCATCCCGCTCGGCGCGGGTACGAATCGCCTTCAGGTCGCTGCCGGCATGCGGTTCGGTCATACCGAGCGAGCCGATAGCTTCGCCGCGCACCATCTTCGGCAGCCATTGCCGCTTCTGCTCGTCGCTGCCGAACGAGAGGATGTAGGTTGCGACAAGGTCGGTATGGATCAGGAACCCCGGACCGCTGGCGCCGACGCGCCACAGTTCCTCATAGACCACCACGTCGAACAGATAATCGAGGCCCATGCCGCCATATTCTTCGGGAACCGTGCAGCACAGCAGACCGGCTTCGCCAGCCTTCAGCCATAATTCGCGCGGGACGATGCCGTCCTTTTCCCACTGGGCGTGATGAGGGACGATTTCCTTCTCGACGAAGCGGCGCACCGTGTCGCGCCACATGTCATGCTCGGAGGTGAAGAGGGTACGTTCGATCATGGATTATGCTCCCACCCGCCCAGCTTTATCCTTGGCGGTCGAAGCGGCAATCGCCTCGCGCGCGGCCTGCCATTGCGCGGGCGTGAGACTGGACAGGTCGGCGAAAGTATTGGGTCCGGCGAGGTGCTGGCCACCGTCGATCGCGATCGTCTGGCCGGTGAGGTAGTCGCAGGCATCGGACAGCAAGAACGTGACTAGGTTGACCAGTTCCGGCATCCGGCCGAACCGGCGCATTGGCACGGTCTCCGCGCTGGTCACCGAAGATGTGGTATCGGGTATCGGATTGAGCTTTTCCCACGCGCTTTCGGTGGGGAAGGGGCCGGGCGCGGTGGCATTGAGCCGGATGCCATAGGGGCCCCACTCAGCCGCCAGGCTCATCGTCATGGCATGGATCGCCGTCTTGGCCATCGCCGAGGGGACGACAAAGGCCGAACCCGTCCACACCCAGGTCACCAGGTTGGATACCACCGATCCGGCAATCCCGTCACGGATCCAGCGCTTGCCGCAGGACAGCGTGGCGTGGAAGCTGCCGTCCATCACCGTGGAGGTAATCGCGCGGAAACCGCGTGCGGACAGATCCTTGGTCGGCGAAATAAAGTTGGCGGCGGCGTTGTTAACCAGGCCGGTCAGCGGCGCATCCTGCCAGATCGCCTCGATCATGGCGTCGACCGCGTCGGCATCGCGGATGTCGCAGGGATGGGCATGAACCGGCGAGCCGGTGAGGCGCGAAATCTCTCCGGCGGTATCATCGAGCAGGCTCTGCCGCCGCCCGCAGATGTGGACCTTCGCCTTGCGGCCAGACAGGCCATGCGCAATCTCGCGCCCGAGTCCGCCGCCGCCGCCGGTAACGAGAATGACTTTGCCCGCGAGCGCGTCGTCGCGAAAAACCTCCCGAGACTGCATCTGCCATTCTCCCAAGCTGACGCCGGCGCAATAGCCGCTTGCCAATCATTAGTGAACCTGTTTACGAAAGCCACAGCCGCTGTCAACCTGCACGCTGCGAAACTTGATCCTGGGGAGGTTTTTCACCATGGGCATGATGGACGGAAATGCTGTGCATTTGACCGGCCGTCCGGAAATCGCTCGACGCCTCCGCTCCCGCTTGCGTATTCCGGTCATGGCCGGTCCGATGTTCATCGCTTCGACCGCCGAACTGGTGATTGCGCAATGCCAGGCCGGGATCATCGGCGCGATGCCGGCGCTCAATCCGCGCTCGACCGCTGCGCTGGATGCCGACATTACGCGGATTGCCGCCAGCGTCGGCGACGCGCCTTATGCGATCAACCTGGTCGCCCATGCCAGCAACTCGCGGCTCGGGGCCGACCTTGAGGTGGTGCTGAAACACAAGGTGCCGATTGTCGTGCTGGCGCTCGCGGCCAACGGCGATCTGGTCAGGCAGTTGCAAGACAACGGCAGCCTGGTGTTCCAGGACGTGATCAAGCATCGCCACGCTCGGAAGTGCGCCGAACTGGGCATCGACGGGATCATTGCCGTCGGCGCCGGGGCGGGCGGGCATACCGGCGACCTTTCGCCCTTTGCTCTGATGCAGGAAATCCGCGAGTGGTGGGACGGACTGCTGCTGCTCGCGGGCTGCATCGCCACCGGCCGCTCGGTTTTGGCCGCCGAAGTGCTGGGCGCGGATCTCGCCTATGTCGGCTCGCCGTTCCTGGCCTCGAGCGAGGCTCACACGCAGGACGGCTTCAGGCGGATGATCGTCGAGGGCAGCGCCGCCGATATCGTCACCACCAATTGCTTTACCGGAGTCGATGCCAACTTCCTGCGCCCGTCGCTGCTGGAGCATGGGCTTGACCCGGCCAATCTCAAGCGCTCGGAAGGCAAGGGCATCAACATCGACGGCGGCGGCGACAACGCCAAGGCGTGGAAGGAAATCTGGAGCGCCGGGCAGGGGATCGGTGCGGTGAGGCGCGCAGAGCCAGCGGGAGACTACATCGACCGGCTGGCAGGCGAATACGCCCGGGCGCGCGCAGCAATGGGAATGACCGCGTAATTTTAAGGGGAGACCGAGACGTGTCGATCAGCATCAAACACCTTATATTTGTTGTAATTGCCATAGGATCATTGGTCGCGGCCTGGGCGCATGGCCTGACCTGGATGTCCGGCGGCGGCAATCTGCTCAACTTGCCAAGTTTCTTCCTGGATGCCTACAACTCGGGAAGCGCCGCCGCCTTCATCACCATCGACATTCTCGCTGCCTGGCTGGTGTTCATGATCTGGGTAGTCGGCGACAGCCAGCGCATCGGATTGGGCGCGCGGCAGGGGTGGATTTTCGTCGCCCTGTCATTCCTGGGAACCTGCTTCGCCTTCCCGCTCTATCTCGTTGTACGCGAGCGGTTTCTCGCCCGAACCGAAAAGAGCGAGTGAGGCCTATTGACCGGATAATTCCTTCCGGTCGCGCCCGAAATGATCAACAGCTGAGTCGGGTATCCGATTATCTGGCATAGGCATTCGTCACGACGTCGCTCCCCTGATCGCGGGGGGAATGAACAGCCGGTAGACAGGCCGCAGCAATGCATTGGGCACCCAGCGGCCGCGCTCTTCGCAAGCAACGCGGGCGCGGGGATGGTCCATGAAGCCAGGGTATGGCCACGGAAAACGGTAATGCCGCCGGTCGGTCCAATATTCGATGGCGATCAAATGTTTGACGCTCTTATAGCCGTAATGCGCCGGGGCAATCATGCGCAGCGGTGCGCCGTGTTCGGCGCCTAGCGCCTTTCCGTCCAGTCGGTCCGCCAGCATCACGTCTGCTGCCAGCAGGTCGTCAAGCGGCAGCGCGCAGCCGTAGCCGTCGCTGCCGCGCATCACCACAAAAGTGGCAGCCGCCTCTGGTGCAGCGAGCGGCAGCGCCAGTTGGTGATGGAAATCGGCAAAGCGATAGCCCGACCAGTGGAGATTGCAGACCGACCAAGTGGTAACGCAGTGGAAATCGCTGGTCTGTTCGTGGCGGGGCAATCTGCCAAGCTGGTCCCACAATTCCACGGTGTTTGCCACGTCGCCCCGCACTGCCAGGACCGGCGGCAAGGTTTCGTCGATGCGCTTCTTGAGGAACCGCCCCAGTCCAAAGCGCCGGAATGCCGCAGCCTCGAACTGACCAGGTGGAAGCTGATCCGACCGGGGAAGGATCACCCGACGCCGCGGTTACTGCCGCGCCAATAGCGCGCGCGCAATTCGACCTTGGAG
>JAYVWX010000072.1:0-16055 GCA_043785715.1 Novosphingobium sp.
CATTGCCGGGCCGACGTTGCAACCATGCGCCGGGGCATGGCCACGCCAGATCGAATTGGCGTCCAGCCCCGCCGCATGCAGGCCGCGAATGATTTTGCCCGAAGCATCGAGCACACGGGCTTCGCCATCGATCCGCAGGCCCACGGTGGTCGATCCGTCGCCGGGATAGATCTGGACCGCATAGAACGGCGCGGTTTCAACGGGGCCAAGGCAAGCATTGGGGCTATGGCGGGGATCGCCGAGGTCCCGGTCGAGTGCGGCATCGCCCTTGTGGAATTCAGGGTCCGTGCCGGTCTTGGCGTAGGCGTTGATGTTGGCCACCGTCTCGGCAAGGGCAGCCGCGTCAACACCGATCTTGCCGGCCAGTTCGGCAATGGTGGCGCCTTCCACGAGGTAGCCCGCAGCCACCAGCTTCTTGACCGCGCCACCGCCAGGCAGCGACAGGCCGAGGCCGTACTTCCTGACGAATGCGCTATCGGCGACCAGCCACGCCGGAACCGCGCCGGTGTTGTGCATGAAGTTGACGAATGTGTTCGAGGCTTCGTTGCCAAAGCGTTTGCCGGACTTGTCGACCGCGATGCAGCCGGGCTTGGCCATGTCGATGAGGTGCGCGTAAATCGCCGTGGACCCGTCGGGCTTTTTCATGGTCGAAACCACGGACCAGACTCCGTTGGCGATGTTTTCGCCGTCTATCGTGCCGCCCGCTTCGAGGCCCATGTTCATGCCGTCGCCGGTGTTGCATCCGGCCATGATCGAGATGTGCTGATCGGGGAAAGGCATGTAGGCCCGGCGCAGCTGCTCGTTGGCCGAGAAACCGCCGGTTGCCAGAACCACGCCCTTTTTCGCGGTGAGTTCCTGCGACTTGCCATCGCACTCGACCCGAATTCCGGTAATACCGTCAGGCCCGCCGATCAATCCGGTGACGGCGGTGTTGCGCCACAGCGTGACCCCGGCATCGTGCGCCGAACGCAGCAGGCGGGCAGCGAGGGCGTTGCCCATGGTGATGCGCGATCCGCGTTTGCGGCCCATCAACTTGTCCAGCGCATACTGGCCGACGATCTTCAGCATGTAGAACATCGACTTGGGCGAGGATTTCATGGCGTCGAGATGGGGCAGGTCGGGCAGATCGATCATGAAGCCGACCGGCGCATTGAATTCGCTGCGCGGCAGGCGGAGTTCGTCCACATAGCCATCGAGCTTTTGCGTGCGATATTCGAGCGGGCGCAGCAGGCGGCCGTCCTTGCTGGCGCCGTCGATCTCGGGATGCCAGTCCGGCGAATGACCGGCGAGGGCGAAAACCACTTCGGTCTGGTCCTCGAGAAAGCGCACCATTTCCGGCCCGGCTTGCAGATAGCCATCGAGCACTTCGGTGTGCAGGCCGTCGCCGACGAGCGTGGTGATGTAGTTGCGCGCGGCCCCGACGGGTTCCGGGATGCCTGCGGCGAGCTGATGGTGGTTGCCCGGAATCCAGATGCCGCCGCCAGAAATCGCGGTCGTTCCGCCAAACACGTCGGTCTTTTCCACGACAAGCGTCTTGAGCCCCTTGCGCGCCGCGGTGACCGCTGCGGTAAGCCCCGCCGCTCCTGAGCCGATGACGATCGCGTCCCATTCGTTATGCATGAATTCCCTCCCGACAGGACGTGGCCGACGTGCTCCAGGGCGCACAGTATCGCCGCAATATCCGCTATGACCTACCATAGGAAAGGGGGCGGCGTCTGGATGTTGCCGATGATCGGCGTCGAACCGCGCCGGCGTCGGACGATGGCGACTGACGGCGACCAACGATCCGGAGAACCATGATGGGCACGATCACCGGCGACGACCGGATCGCAATAGGGGAACTTTTCGCGCGCTACTGTCACCGGGTCGATCATGGCGACACGGCGGGCTGGCTCGAGCTGTTCACGCCGGATGGGGTGTTCGAAGTGGCAGGGCTCATGCGACTGGAAGGGCACGAGCAGGTTGGGGCGATGCCGGGCGTGGTCGCTGCGCAAGGCGGCGGCAAGTGGCGGCACCAGATCACCAATATCGTCGTCGAAGCCGGCGAGGGCGATGACGTCGCGCTGGTTACCGCCTATGGTCTGGTCACCGACTGGGGTAACGAAGGCAAGCCCATGACGTTTTCCGACTATGCGATTACGCTGAACCGGCTTGGCGGTGCTTGGCGTATACGCACATTGCTGGCCACGGCGCCCTGAAACCAAGCCGATGGCCTTCGCAAGGTTCCCTCGGAGACCCTGCCGGGGGACAGGGGGTTTCGCCGCCAGCCCCTCGCACGGGGCGATGAGCAAAGAGAGGTAGGCCCCTAGATGACCATGATCGAGCCGGGCGCGCAGGCGCTGTTCGACAAGTTTGGAACCTATATCCTGCCCGGCCGCGTAAGCGATCCGCGGCGCGGGATCGAAGAGGCGATAGAAGCCGAGCGGATCGGCCTTGGCTGCGTGTGGATCTCCGAACGCTTTGCCCTTAAAGAACCGGCTGTGCTGGCCGGGGCCGTGAGCCAGGCAACGTCGAAGATCCGGATCACCGGCACGTTTTACGCCACCATGCGCCATCCCATCGTGACGGCGAGCGTGGCCAACCTGATGCAGGCGCTTTCGGGCGATCGTTTCCGCGTCATGTTCGCGCGGGCGGTGCCGGCGTACATGAAGATGCTGGGCGCGGCGCCGATCACGATGGACCGCCTGGCCGACACCATTTCGATCATGCAGCGCCTGTGGGCGGGCGAGACGGTAAATTACGAAGGCATCATGGGCAATTTCCCGATGCTGAAGCTGACCGACAAGCACGATGGTCCGCCGCCGCCGATCATCTTCACGGCCATTGGGCCCAAGTCGCTGGAATTCGCGGGCACCCACTGCGACGGCGTGCTGCTGCATCCCTTCGTTTCGCCGCAAGGGGTGCGCAACAGCGCGAAGATCGTTCGCGACGCTGCCGAAAAGGCCGGCCGCGATCCGCTGGCGGTGCGTATCTACCACAACATCATCGTTGCCCCTGACCTGCCCAAAGACGAGGAAGACGCTGTCGTCCGCGGACGCGCGATCACCTATTTCGAACTGCCCGGCTTTGGCGACCTGATCGTCGAGATCAACGAATGGGACAAGTCAGTGCTGGACCAGATCCGCGCTCACCCCAAGATCGCCTGCCTGAACGGCAAGCCCGCCGATCAGGCCTATACGCGCCAGGAACTCGTCGATGTTGGCCAGATTCTCCCCCAGCAATGGATCGATGACGGCGCGGCAGTGGGCACGGCGGCACAGTGCGCTGATCAGCTGATGGCCTATCTTGACGCTGGCGCGGATGAAATCCTGCTGCACGGTGCGGCGCCGAAGGACATGGGGCCGCTGACCATTGAACTGAAGCGGGCGCTGGCCGCGAAAGGCCTGTAAGCGACCCTTGCGCCCGGCAGGTTGCGGGGCAGCCTGCCGGGATGACACATAAAGGGCAACCGAGACCGCAAGCGAATCAGGGCATGGGACAGGAATTGACGAGATGGCGCTGGGCGAAGCATCCGAAGCATCCGAAGCATCCGAGGCAGTCGCCCCGTTGAACCCGGAAGCTCTGATTGCGGATGCGCGAGCGCAGACCGGGTTGTTCGATTTCGGCCCCGATCTCAGTTTCATGACCGGATTTCGCGAACTGGTGATTGCGGTGGAGGTCATGGACCCGCCGCCGCAACTGCGCGCCACCGCCAAGACGAACATCACCAAGATCCTGGCGATGCGCCTGCGCATGGCCGAGGATGATCGCAATCATCCCGAAATCGCGGCGCAGGACGTGGGCTCCCCGCTGATCGTGTGCGGATTGCCGCGCACCGGCACGACGATTACCTATGACCTGCTGTGCCTTGACCCCGCGGCCCGCGCACCGACCGAATGGGAATGGTACATCCCCTGGCCGGCCCCGGAAAAAGCGACCTTCCATTCCGATCCGCGCATCGGGCAAGTGCAGGCGATATATGAAAACTGGCTGGCCCATGCGCCGCAGCTACGCGACATCCAGCGGATGGATTGCACGCAACCGGGCGAATGCAACCACGGCATGATGATGCATTTTGCCAGCACCAACTTTCCGGCCGAACTGGGCGTGCCGGATTTTGCCAAGTGGCTGCTCGGCACGGTCGCCGAGGGGCAGTATCGCACGCACAAGCGCCTGCTGCAGCAGTTCCAGTGGAAGGGGCCGCAAGGCCGCTGGACGCTGAAATCGCCGCAGCACCTGTTCGATCTGCCCGGCCTGGTCGAGGCTTATCCGGGGGCGATGCTGGTGTGGACGCACCGCGATCCGGTGCTGACGTTCTCGTCGCTGTCCAGTATGATCGCAGCATTCCTTGCCGCCGTGGGTGCGGACAAGGATTTGAAAGCCGTGGGGCGCAGCGTTTTCGAAACCTGGAGCGAGGGGCTTGAGCGCGGACTCAAGGCCCGCGATGTGCGTCC
This sequence comes from Novosphingobium sp., assembly GCA_043785715.1. GTDB lineage: Bacteria > Pseudomonadota > Alphaproteobacteria > Sphingomonadales > Sphingomonadaceae > Novosphingobium. The sequence continues at coordinate 4,434 of JAYVWX010000072.1, forward strand.
CGATATCGCCGGACGGATCATCGACCTGGGTCACAGCGAAGTCGTGGCCGATCCGATGGGCTCGATACGCCGCATCTACAACCGTTTCGACCTGCCGTTCACGCCCGGGCATGAAACGCGCATCACGCAGTTTCTGGCGCAGAATTCGGCAGCGCAGCGGCTGGGTCGCCACAAGCACAGTGCCGAGCAGTTCGGCATCGACCCCGCGGAGGTGCGTGAACGCCTCGCTCCCTATTACCAGCGGTTCGGGCATTTGTTGGCGCCCCCTCCCAAAAACGCAGGGTAACCTCGATGCGCGTACTCGATCGTTTCCGTCTTGAGGGCCGGACTGCAATCCTGACCGGGGTCGGTCCCGGAGTGGGCGAGCATGTGGCCAAGGCCTTTGCCGAACTGGGCGCCAATGTCGTGATTTCCGCGCGCAGCCAGGACCGGCTCGACCGCATTGCTGCCGAAATCAACGCGCTTGGCGGTGGCCGGGCGAAAGCGGTAGTGGTGGACGTGGCACACAAGAGCGATCTGCAAAAGCTTGTCGATACCGCGCATGATGCGTTCGGGCCGATCCATATCGTGTTCAACAATGCGGCCGCCGGGGTGGTCTATGCGGTCGGCGGCGGTCTTTGGGCGAACACCGATGAAGTCTGGCAGACCGCGATGGACGTGAATGTCATGGCGACTTGGCGGCTGGTCGAAATGACCGAGGCCGACATGAAAGGCCATGGCAAGGGCAGCGTCATTTCGGTGCAGAGCTGCGGCGGCTTTACCCCGATCCCGCCGGCGGTGGCCTATGGTGTCAGCAAAGCAGCCCTGCTGTTCCTGGTGCGCGAACTGGCCAAGACCCAGGCCCCGCACACCCGCATCAACTGCCTGTGCGTCGGTTCGATGAGCCCGGACGGGCAGGAAGCGGAGATCCATCGCGGGCTGGGCCTGGCCGAGCGCAACGCGATCAAGCGCTTTGGCGCAGCGGACGAAGCCGTGGGGGCCGCGATCCTGCTGGCCAGCGATGCTTCGAGCTATACCACCGGCAGCACCGTCTTTGCCGAAGGCGGCCGCGTGGGGACCATCTCGTGACCGCAAACCCGTTATGGACCAAGGATCAGGCCCAAGCTGAACGGCTAGCGCTGCGCCTGATTGAACGCGCCGATGTCCGCGCCGCACGGGAAGCGGCGCGGATTGCAATGCGCGCCGATCCGCTCGCGCAAACCGTGGATGGCATCGCCGGGCTCGACCGGGCGCTTGACCAGTGGGTGCTGGGCCTTGCCATGCGCGAGGCCAATGGCGATCCGGCCGATCCGAAAGTCGTGTGGAACATCAGCAACGCCCCGCGCAACTGGTTCGGCCATGTCTATCAGGGGGCGGCGGTCGCGATCGACAATCCCGACAACTTCAACCGTGAAATCCCGATTCACGGCGATGGCGCCTATGAGATAACGATCCGGTTTTCGGATGATCCGCCACAGTTCAGCATCGTGCTGGAAGTGGAACCGGACCATCACGCCGGGCTTGGCCGCAATCTGGGGGCGTTCACGCTTCAGGACTTGCGCGATCCAGCCCGCCCCTGCGATCCGGTGGTGGTGACAGTCGGTCCAGGCGAGGGCGGCCGGCATCACCTCCGGTCCGAGGCCGGCAAGCTGCATCAGGTCTATACGCGCGACAGCCAGCGCGACTGGGATCAGGTTCCGGCGCAAGTCTCGGTCCGCAGGCTCGATCCGCCCGCCGGCCATGCGCCCCGCACCGAAGACGAAATTGCCGCCAGGGTGATCGCCGACCTGCCGGCCTGGGTCCATTTCTGGAGCCATTTCAAAGATGATTTCCTCGGCCTGCCAGATCCGCACCGGCTGGTTGGCCCCAATGGCCGCGACGGCGGCTGGGGCTACCTTGCCGGGGGGCGCTTCCGGCTGGAGGATGGCAAGGCCTTGCTGGTGACGATCGATCCGGCCGGAAGCTATTATTCCGGCTTCCAGATCGCCGACCCGTGGACGATTTCACCCGATCCAATGGTCCGGCTGGTCAGCCTGAACAGCACGCAGGTTGCCGCCAGCCCCGACGGCACGCAAAGCTATGTGCTGTCCGCGGTCGATCCGGGGATCGCCAACTGGATCGACACCACCAATCTGGCCGACGGGTGGATGATGATCCGCTGGCAGGGCGTGCCCGCCACCGCCGATCCGGCGACATTCATCCGCACCGTGCAGGAATTCGACCTGGCCGACGTCGCCATGGCCGTGCCCGCAGAGGTGCCGCGTATCGATATCGGCGCGCGCCGCGAGCAACTGGTGAAGCGAGCGCGCGACCACGGCACGCGCACGCGCGCTGCGGACTGGTTATCCTGAGCACTCACTCGCAGGGCCAACACAAGGAAAAGACAATGCAACCCAAGGGCGCCGTTCTCGAACTCTGTCAGGTCGTGGCCGATCTTGAGCCGGCGCTTGACCACTGGACCGGGACGATCGGCGCCGGGCCATTTTTCGTGTTCGACGTGCCGGTGCTGCCCGGCCAGCTTTATCGCGGCGCGCCGACCGAAGTTTCGCTGAAAGTGGCGTTCGGATTTTCCGGCGGGCTGCTGATCGAACTGTTGCAGCAGACCAATGATGGGGCTTCGGTGTTCAAGGAAATGCTGGAAACCGGTGGCCCTGGCTATCACCACATCATGCTGCATGGTCCCTATGACGAAAACTTCGCGCGGCTTTCGGCAAAAGGCCACGCGGTGGCGTTCAGCGGCCAGATGCCTGCGGGGGAACGGTTCTGCCTGTTCGATACGCGCGCGGCCGACGGCGCATTCGTGGAATTGATGGAAACGTCGCCGGCGATGGAAGAAATGCTGGCGCGCATGCACCGCGCGCATGTGGCATGGGATGGCGTCAGTGATCCCGTTCGCGGGCTCGACCGGCTGGCCGAATTCGCCTGATCGCACTCGGATGGTCGCACCCTGACGTTCGATAGGCGTTCCCTGTAGAGAGCTGACGCACTCCGTTGCGCGAAATCAGGCATTGCTTGCGAGAGAGGGTTGAAGATGAAGGTTGCATGGATCGGGCTGGGCCAGATGGGCCTGCCGACGGCAAAAGCGGTTGCGGCAGGCGGGCATGAAGTCCGCGCGTTTGACGTCAAGGCGCCGGCGGCTGAGGATGCGCAGGGTCTGGTCATGGTTTCTTCACCGCGTGAAGCCGTGCAGGATTGCGATCTCATCTGCCTGGCGGTGTTTTCCGACGATCAGGTGGCCGATGTGCTGACCGGACCGGAAGGCGTGATCGATCTGCTCAAGCCGAGCGCGATCGTGGCGGTGTTCACGACCGGAAGCATCGAATCGATTCAGGCCATCGCCGCAGCCGCGCCACAAGGGATCGCGATCCTGGATACCTGCTTCAGCCGAGCGCAATCGGAGGGTGCTTCGGGCAAGCTGACGCTGCTGGTGGGGGGCGATGCCGATGCCATCGCGCGCGGCCGTCCGGTTTTCGATACCTTTGCGCGGGCGATTTTCCACGTCGGCGCAAGCGGGGCTGGCCGCGCGATCAAACTGGTGAACAATATTTTGTTCGCCGGGCACCTGCAGCTTGCCGTCGACGCCCTGCGACTGGCGAAGGGCCTGGGCCTCGAACGGTCTTCAACCGCAGCCGCGCTAATCCAGTGCAGCGGCGCAAGCGACGTGCTGGCGCAGTTTGTCGATCAAGATCCCGCCTATATGCTGGAAACCGCGCATCGTTACATGGTCAAGGACGTGAGCGCCGCGATCGAGGCCGGCAAGAAAGCGGGCGTAAAGCTGGAGGCTTTGTCCGCAGCGACTGCCACTTATCTCGCCTAGTAGACTGCAACCCGCCCGAATGACTGGAGGAATGCCGTGAGCACAGTTGCCGAAACCGGGGATGCGCAAGACCTTGCGGATCGCAACCGGGACCTTGTGATCCGCCTGATGGGCGCGTTCGACAACTCCGATGCGGACACCATACGCTCGATCATGGCGCCCGATGCGGATTGGTACGTTTCCGGCGTCGGCACCCTCGACCGGGAAACGCTGATCACCCAGGTGCAGCAGATGCTGGGTGTGGCGGTAGTGGCCCAGACCACGATCCTGGCGACCACCGCCGAAGGCGAGCGCGTCGCGGTGGAATCACGCGGCAACTTCGAATTTGCCGATGGGCGCGCATACCGCAACCACTACCATCATCTTTACACCGTGCGGGACGGTCAGGTGGTCGGCGCGCGCGAATACCTCGACCTGCGGGAGACCGAGCGGGTGTTCGGGCCGATCGGCGCCGGCACTTGAGCAACGCTGCGCCAGCGCCCACCGCGGCGATGCAGGGGGGCGGTTTTTATAACCGCAACTCGGCCCTGCAGGCGGCGAATCTCGGCTCGGCGTTGCCGCTGTTGGTCGCCGCCGCGGAGGAGGTTGCGACATCTGCCGCAACCATCGGGATCGCGGACTACGGTGCTTCGCAAGGTCGCAATTCGATGGCGCCGATGGCCGCGGCAATCGACGCGCTCAGGCCCCGGATCGGGCCGGATCGACCAATCGTCGTCAGCCATGTCGATCTGCCGTCCAATGATTTTGCATCGCTGTTCACGCTGATTGACGAAGATCCGACCAGCTATCTGGCGGGGCGGGCCGGGGTTTATCCCGTTGCCATCGGCCGATCGCATTTTGGGCAGGTTCTGCCCGGGGGAAGTGTCGATCTGGGCTGGAGTTCCAACGCGCTCCACTGGATGAGCCGCAATCCCTGCCCGGTTCCGGACCACGGCTGGGGTGTGTTCAGCACCGATCCCGATGTGCGCGATGCCGTCGATGCCCAGCTCGATGCGGACTGGGCGAACTTCCTGCAGGCCCGGTCGCGTGAAATGCGGCGTGGCGGACGGCTGATTTGCCAGTTCATGGGGCGCGGGCCGGATAGCCACGGGTTTGAATGGATGGCCAATGCCTTCTGGCGAAGCTGGACCGATGTGGCCGATGCCGGACTGGTGACCCATGCCGAACTGGCCCGGATCAGCGCCCCTTCGGCGGGCCGCTCGGTCGCGCAGATCGAAGCGCCATTCCGCGATGGTCGCGTTGCGGGCCTACGGCTTGCCGATCTGGCCGTAGTTCAGACACCCGATCCCTATTGGGAGGCGTTCGAGCAAACCGGCGATGCCGGGCAACTCGGCCAGGTCTGGGCCAGCATGATGCGCGCCGCCAATGGCCCCAGCTTTGCTGCTGCCCTTGATCCCGAGCGCGACCGTGGCATGGTGCTGGATGCCGTGACCGAGCGGCTGGCCGCCCGCATCGCTGCCGACCCGCAGCAGAACCGTTCCTACAACGTCATCATGGTCATCGAAGCTGCGGATGCAAATTGACTGGGCAAGTCATCGAGTTCGCGCTGAAATGCCGTGAGGCCAGTCGCATTAAATGGGAGTTTACAAGATGACAGTCACGTTTCCGGAGCCGGTCATTCCCGCTCATGTTCCAGCCGATCTCGTGCAGTCGTTTCCCTTCGTGTTCGGCACGACGACGGACCGCGACCCGTTCAACGAATTGGCGGCCTCAGTGCATGAAGGCCCCGATCTGTTCTACGCGCCGCATGCCTATCCCGGCGGCACGCCAGCGTGGATCCCGCGGCGGATGGAGGACATGCGCGCCATCTACATGGATACCGAGCACTTCACGACGCACGATTTTTCCCCGTTTTCCAAGCTGACCGGCGGGACGTGGATCAATTCGCCGGTCGAGCTCGATCCGCCGGCGCACGGGCCATTCCGGCAAATGGTCAATCCCGCTTTCACGCCAAAGGCGATGGCTGCGCTGGAAGGCAAGATTCGGGAATATGCCGTGGAATACATCGACGGTTTCGCCGCGCGCGGCTCCTGCGAATTCATGAGCGACTTCGCCTTCGAATTCCCGATCAAGGTGTTCATGGAATTGATGGGCCTGCCGCATGATCGCATGGCGGAATTCATGGATTGGGAGATGAACCTGCTCCACAACCACGACCTGTCGAAGATTGCCGATGCCACCCGCAAGGTCGTGGACTACCTGAGCGGCGAGATCGATGACCGCCGGGCCAACCCGCGCGACGACCTGATCAGCTTTGGCGTCACCTCGTCAATCGAAGGTCGCCCGTTGACGCAGGACGAACTCATCGGCTTCATGTTCAACCTGTTCATTGGGGGGCTCGATACGGTTTCGACGAACATGGGGCTTCAGTTCTGGCATCTCGCAACCCACCTCAAAGATCAGGCTGACCTGCGCGCCAATCCGGCCGGAATTCCCCATGCCATCGACGAATTGATGCGGGCCTATGGCGCGGTGACGACGTTCCGGACTTGCTTGAAGGAAACCACGATCCGCGGCGTGACGATCATGCCGGGCGACAAAGTGGCGATGTCCACCACGCTCGCCGGCCGCGATCCTGCCGAGTTTGACAACCCGGGCACGGTCGATTTCAGCCGTCGTCCGCGCCACGTCGGATTCGGCTTCGGCATCCACACCTGCGTCGGCATGCATCTGGCGCGCCGCGAAATGCGGATCGCGATGGAGGAATTCCTCGCCCGCATTCCGCCGTTTACCCTGCAACCGGGTCACACGGTGACCTGCCATCTCGGGATGATCCAGCCGGTTGCGCTTCCGCTTGTGTGGACCCCCGCCGCGCCTTCATTCAGTTCATAGGAGGCGCAGGGGCCGGCACTGTAGAGCGCGCGCATTCCTGCCGAGCGATAGGTTGCAGGAAACCGGTCGCGGCTAGAGCAGACTGAGCAGGAGTTGAAGCTGGGCTATGGATTTTTCGCTTACCGAAGAGCAGCAGGCGTTCAAGGAAATCGTGCATCGCTGGGTCGAGGCCGAATGCCCCAAAGACTGGATGCGCAAGCTTGAGGCCGATGAGGAAAACTATCCTTATCCGTTGTGGGACAAGCTGAAGGAGCAGGGCTTCTTCGGAATCGGCATTCCCGAGGAATGGGGCGGGCTTGGCGGCGACGTCGTCATGCAGATGATCTTCGCGCGCGAATTCGCCCGGACGGCGGGCGGCTTGCTTTGGACCTGGGGGCTGACCTCGTTCGGCGGCGCCAAGACGATCACCGCCGCCGGCAGCGAAGACCAGAAGCAGCGCTGGCTGCCGGCCATGGCAGCGGGCGACTTGCGGGTTTCCCTGTCTATGACGGAGCCTGACGGCGGCACCGATGTGCTGGGCGCGATGAAGACGCATGCCGAAAAGGTCGATGGCGGTTGGAAGCTGAACGGCGCGAAGATGTGGACCACCGGCGCCAAGGCAGCGGACCGCCTGCTGGTGCTGGCGCGCACCGACCCGAATGTCGAAAAGAAGCACCACGGCCTGACCATGTTCTTCGTCGACGCGAAGTCTCCCGGCATCACGTCTTCGTTGCTGCCCAAGTTGGGCATGCGCGCGATGGGTTCGTGCGAAGTGCACTACGAGGATGTGTTCGTTCCCGACGAGGACGTGCTCGGCACGCCGGGGCAGGCCTGGTACGCCATGCTGCCCACGCTCAACAATGAACGCATCATGGTTGGCGCGCAGTGCCTGGGCGCCATGGATGGTATTCTGGAAGACGCGCTCGCCTATATGAAGCAGCGCACGGCCTTTGGCGGGATCATCGGCCGGTTCCAGATCCTGCAGCATTATATTGCCGACATCGCCACCTGGCAGAAGACGACCGAGCTGCTGCTGTATTACGTCGCGCAGCTCCAGGCCGAGGGTAAACCCTGCGGCGTCGAAGCCAACATGCTCAAGATGGTGGCAACCGAAAACGCGGTGAAGGCGGCCGACCTCGGCATCCAGATCCTTGGCGGGATGGGCTATTCGGCGGAAACCGACATGCAGCGCTATTGGCGCGATCATCGCATCTTGCGCATGACCCCGATTTCAAATGAAATGGTGCGCAACACTATCGCCGAAAGTTTTGGTCTGCCAAGGTCGTTCTGATGTCCGAAGAACCCGAATTCCCGCCCGCGCCGCAAGTTGCCGGCGTTTCGCTCGATGGCTCGAAGATTTTCACTGTCTCGGCCGCCGAAAACGAACGCCTGTGCCGATCGGTCGGCGTTGCGCCTGCCGGCGATGGCACCGCGCATCCCGTGTGGTACTACGTCGCAACGCAGGTCGCGATGGGCAAGACTGTTGCCGGCGTGTGCGAAACCTGCGAATTCAATGTCGAGGATGGTCCGATGATGGGATCGTCGGGCGTGCGCTTTTCCGCGCCGATCATGGTCGACCAGCCCTATCGCGTCAGCGGTGAAATCCTTAGCCTTGTGCGCAAGAAAAGCCGCAAGCTGGGCGTGATGGACGTGCTGACCTATCGCCTGCGCCTGCATCCGGCCGCAGGCGGCAACGCCATTCTGGAAACCGACAACGTCTGGGTGCTGCCGCGAAAGGAACTGGCATGAGCTACGCCGTCGGCGATGCAATCGCACCGTTCACGATCGAAAGCGTCAGCGCGGACGCGATGAAGGACTGGGCCGTGTTCCTGGCCGATCCCAATCCGATTCATCTCGATGTAGAGGTGGTGAAGGCCAAGGGACTGGGCGACCGCGTGATCAACCAGGGTCCGATCAACGTGGCCTATATGATGAACATGCTGATGGCGGCCTTCCCCGGCGGCACGATCGAGGTTATGGATTCCCGTTTCCTGGACAATGTCTATGGCGGCGACAAAGCCGTTGCCAGCGGCCGCATCACGGCGGTCGATGGTGATCGCGTAGAGTGCGAATTCAGCCTGAATGTCGAAGGTCGCGGCACCGTGAATGCCGGAACCGCGACGATCCGTTTAAACAGCTAAGAGGAGACAAGAAAATGCCGAGCGGACCCTTTGCCCACGTGTGTATGGTCGTGCGCGATCTCGATACGGCGATCGTCGACTGGACCAAGATCCTGCGCGTGCTCGATCCTGCACAGCTTGACAAGCGCATCGTCAAGTATGACGAGTTTTCCAGCGGCGATGACGCCGGCATGAAGTGGGCGACGTTCGTGAACGATCACGGCACCGAGATCCAGTTCATCCAGCCGGCTCCCGGCACGCCCATGGGACGCCGGCTCGACAAGGTGGGTGAGCATGTCCACCACCTGTGCTTCGCAACCGATGACGTACCCGGCGCGATGGAAAAGCTGCGCGCTGAAGGACTGGATCTTCCGGGCGGAGGTACGACCTACAACGATCCGGACATGACCTGGCAGAAGTGGAGCTGGGTCGGCGCCAAGAGCACGCACGGCTGCCTGATCGAAGTCGCCAGCCCCTACGAAAGCCGCAACGACGGCAAATGGCACCACGCCCCGGAAAAGTTCGCGTACAAAGGCTCGGGCGAGCATCCGATCTTTAGCGAGATCGCGCCGCCCGCCGCCGGATAATCGGACGGCCTTTGCCATGAATGCAACCGTGCGGGCCGTGGTCGAACTTCCCGGCGACGGCCTGATCCTGCGGGCCGATGCCTATGGGCCGGCGACCGGCCCGCCGGTGCTGTTCTTTCATGGCGGCGGTCAAAGCCGCCGTTCCTGGACCGGTGCCGCACGCCGGGTCGGAGCGGCTGGCTACCGCGGGTTTAGCCTCGATTTGCGCGGCCACGGGGCAAGCGACTGGGCGTCGGATGGCGACTACCTGCTTGATGCCTTCGGCCGGGATGTCGAGGTTCTGCTCGATTCCTTCGACCGGCCGGTGGTGCTGGTTGGGGCCTCCCGCGGCGGGCAATCGGCGCTGGTCGGCGGATCGCGCCGCCCCGGCAAGGTCGCGCTGGCGATGGTGGCCGACGTCGCCCCGTTGTTGCGCGATGCCGGGGTCGATGCCATGCGAAGCTTCTTTGCCGCGAGCGCCGGCGGGTTCACGACCGTCGATGCCGCCGCCGATGCGCTGGCGGAACACCTCGCGTTGCCGCGCAGGAGCGACGTATCGAGCCTTGAAACGACGATGCGGCGGGACGGCGACGGACGCCTGTACTGGCAATGGGATCCCCAAACGGTCGCGCCCGAATTTCTCAATCCGCCGTCGGAAGGCCGTGCGCTGGAAGACGCGGCAGCGCGGATGAAGGACCCGGTCGTCCTCGTGCGTGCGGAACACTCGACGATCGTGACCGACGAAAGCGAGGCCCGATTCCGGCAATTGACGCCGCACCTGGAGGTCGTGCTCGCGCGGGGCGTCGGCCACATGGTGACCGGCGATCGCAACGATGCGTTCGCGGATACCTTGCTGGATTATCTCGCCCGTTACAGTCCGCTGGGATCATGAACGGGCTTTGGTCAACCAATGCGCGCGCCATGCTGGTGATCGGCGGTTCGGGCGGTCTTGGCGCGGCGATCTGCCGGGCGCTGGCGCCCGAGTGGGGCGGTGTCGTGGTCGGCTACCGGTCCGGGCAAGAAGCAGCGCAGGCCATTGCCGCCGGGCTGGCCGGCAAGGGAACGATCGTGCGATGCGATCTCGGCGACGCGGGCAGCATCACAGCGGCAATTGCTGCGGCAGATATCATGGACATGCCGCTGGGGGGCATCGTGTTCGCCGGTGGGGTTGCGATCGAGCAACCCTTCGTCAGCACGATCACCGAGGCACAGTGGCGGCAGGTGTTCGAGGTCGAGTTGCTTGGCTTTACGCGGGTGGTCGCCGCCGCGATCCCGGTGCTGCGCGCCAATGGCGGCGGCTCGATCACAGCAATTTCCTCGGTGGCGAACTACAGCTATCCGCCGGGTGACGCATTGTCATCGGTGCCCAAGGCGGCAATCGAATCGCTCTGCCGCGCGGTGGCCAAGGAAGAGGGGAGAGCCGGAATCCGTGCGAATGCGGTGGCCCCCGGGATTATCGACGCGGGGTTGGGCGCCCAGTTCCTGTCAAGTCTGTACTCACCCGAGATATGGGAAGCGCAGCGCCGCCGCATCGCGCTGCGCCGGTTCGGGGCCGCGGAGGATATCGCCGATGCGGCAGCCTTTCTCGCTTCGGATCGCGCCCGGTACATTACCGGCCAGACCCTGATCGTCGATGGTGGCTTCAGCCTTTAGACCACGAAAATGGGCACCGGCCGGTGCCGCACCTTGCGGTCATGCTTCGGCGTCCGCCTTGCAAGTCACCACCGGCGTCAGAGCTTGATACAGGACGGTTGTTACGGTTTCCACGTCGAAGGCTTCGCTCATCGCAATTTGCCCGCTTTCGACCAGACCGGTCAGCGTGGCCAGCAAACCTTCGGGATCGTCCGTCCGCATCGTATAAAGTGCAAGATAACCCGGCACGGATGCGTCAGATGCCGCGGGGTCGGCCACGCGGAAGCGTTGCGCCGATACAAAACCGGGCACGGCGAGCACATCGGCAAGATGAACATTGGTATACCAATCGTTGTACGCCTCATCGCTGCCAGCCACCGGGCCGCTGCGCACCACATATACAAAGTCTTGCACCATTCCTCGGCTCCTCGTTTTCGGCTTTTGCCGCTCGATGCACGGTATTGGACGCCTTGTCTAACAATCGGTCCTTTGTCCATCATTGTGCATAATAATGATATAATGCATAATCCTTCCTCAATGCAGGCGGTCGATCCTGCGGAGCAATGTCAGAACATTGGCATATGCCAGGAGCGGGAAAATGAAAGTTTCATACCTTTGCATGACGGGTTATGATGGTCCGGCGCCGGGGATCGAGATCTGGCCGTCGTCTCCGGAGTTCTGCAAGCCGGCGGTGGCG
>JAYVWX010000073.1:0-3708 GCA_043785715.1 Novosphingobium sp.
GGGCGAACTCGCCACATTCATGCACGAACTGGTGCCGCATGCGATCCAGCAGGAAATCGATACCGAGAACTTCAAGCGCGAACTGGTCGCGCGTCTGCGCACATCGGGCGACGAACTGCGCCGGGGCGTGGCGCGCCTGCACCAGCACCAGCAGACTTTGCCGCATACGGTGCTTCACGGCGATACCCATATCGGCAACACCTACCTGCTGCCCGATGGCCGCGCCGGCCTGCTCGACTGGCAGCTGACAGTGCGCGGGCACCACATGCACGATGTGAACTACCTTGTTACCACCGCCTTGCCGATCGACGTGCGGCGCGACAACGAGCGCGATCTGCTGGCCTACTATCTCGACCGGCTGAAGGCGCATGGCGTGGCCGACGCGCCCGGCTTTGCTGAAACTTGGGACGAATACCGCCGCTGCCTGGTGTGGGGCGTCTATATTGGCTGGCTGACCACCAATATCGCCAACTATGGATGGGAAATCAGCGTGCTCAATCACTTGCGCCTGACCACGGCGTTCGAGGATCACGGTACCGCCGCGCTGATCCGCGCGCTGGATTGAAACAGGAGTGCGACCATGACGCTCGAAGAACTGTCCGCGCGTGAAGCAATCAAGGACGTGAAGGCCCGCTATTGCCATCACATCGATCTCAAGGAATGGGACGATTACGCGAACCTGTTCACCGCGGACGCGACGCTGGACGTGGACCAGTCGGTATCCACGCGCGGGCGGGGCCCCAATCCGCAGCCGCAATTCATCGGCCGCGCCGCGATCCGGGCCTTCATGCCGCAACTGCTCGACAATGCGGATACCGTCCATCAGGTGCACGCGCCGATCATCGAACTGAGCTCGCCCACCACTGCCAAGGCGATCTGGGCCATGGAAGACATCGTGAAAATGCCGGGATTCCATCTGGAAGGGCGCGGCCATTACCGCGAAACCTATAGGCTGGCGGACGGGAAGTGGCGCATCGCCTCGCTGCACCTCACGCGCACATGGCTCAATATCCTGGAGGGCGGCGAAGCGGGGCCGGACCTTGGATGCCCGCCGATGATCGCAGAAATTGCGGGCGGCTTCACTGCCCTGACAGGAGAGAATCGATGATCGAGGCGCTGCTTGTCGTGTTCACCAACCCTACCGAGGGGCGCGACGACGATTTCAACGATTGGTACACGAACATTCATACCCGCGACGCGCTCGGCTATCGCGGGTCGATCGCGCAGCAGCGGTTTCGCCTGTCGGGCGAGCAGGTGCAGGAATTTCCCGGCGGCGGCTTCTTCTCCAAATATCTGGCGCTGTACGAAGTCTATGACGCCGAACGGTTTGTCCAGGAACACATCGACAATGCCCTGACCCCGCGGATGGTGGTGGAGGATTCGATCGATATTTCGCGGCTCGATGACTTCCACTATTACCCGCTGCAATACCGCGACAAGGCACCGCGCAGCTTTCAGACCGGCAGCGTGGTGGTGGAACAGATCAAGGCCAAGCCGGGGCATGAAGCCGAATTCCGTGAGTGGTACAACGATCACTACCTGCCCGACCGCTTCCGCGCGGAAGGGATCATCACCGGCGCGCTGCTTGCCTATGACCCGCATGCTCAGCTGGTTGAATTCAGCCCCGAACACGATCACCTGGGCATCTGGCGCCTGTCCGACGATCGCGCCCGCTCGCTGTGGCGCTCGCGCGCGCTGATCGAATGCCCGCACATCGACCAGGCTTCGCTCGCCGTTACCTGCTGGGATATCCTGACCGACCGGATGACCGAGGATGCGGTTCATCACCCCACCTCCGCCGGGCTGGCCGGCGAGGAACGCGCGCGCGCGCGCATCAAGGCCAGCGGCACCGAGATGAAGGATCGCGGCGATCATCTGAAGCATTGAAGCGGGGGCGCCGCCATGACTGCGCCGGTGATGAGGGCGAGTTTGCTCATGGACGGTATCGTGCAGCGATGGTGATGCAATGCTTCAGCGGGCTGCGGGAAATGGTCCGATACTGGCGCCCAGATGGCCGGGATCGGCCATCTCGGGGATCGGATCGGCCCCGGTTTTCAGCCCCTTGCGTTCCAGCGCGGCACGGATCTCGGCATGGCGCTGCGCCGTCAGCGGGTAGAAATAGATCAGCGCGCCGGCTACCACATAGAGCAGGGCGGGCACCGCGCCGCCCAGCATGAGGATGCCGAACAGCGCGCCTGCCGAATTGTCGTGGCCGGCCGATGCCTTGAACCCGGTAAAATCCAGCAGCGTGAAGACCAGCCCGATTGCCGCGGCCTGTCCGATCTTGTGGGTGATCAGCAGCAGGGCATAAAGCATACCCGAACGGTCGGCATTCGAAGCCAGGCGATCCTCATCGGCAATGTCGGCCATCATCGCACGGGGCAGCAGCTCGACCGAGCAGCTTGCGAACCCGCCGATCACCGCGGCCCCGGCATAGATCGCAAAGCCGCGTTCGGGCATGAACACCGTCGCTGCGGAATAGGCGGCATAGCACAGCCCGCCCAAGGTCATCGCCCGGTGCTTGCCAAGCTTTCCGCCCAGCCACGCCCACACTGGTGCGGAAAAGATGCTGACGATCGAAAATCCCGCCAGCATCAGGCTCAATTCGCCCGGCCGGATATCCTTCAGGATGTCGAAGAAGAACACGAACACTGCGGCGCTGACGCCCAATCCCAGCCCGTTGGCCAGCACCGTGCCCAGCAGGACGCGCACCGACGTCAGCCTGAACAGCTTGAAGTAAGCGCCAACCGGCGCATGGGGCTGCACTGCCCTGTCGCTGGCGACGGGATCGGGCACCACGAACAGCGCGATCAGCACCGTCAACGGCGTCAGGATCAGGATCGCTGCGCCCATCGCCCGTATAGTCATGGTCTGATCCACCGGCATCAGCAGCGACAGCGCCGGCGGCAGCACCAGCACGAGGATGATCCCGCCGACGTTGAAGATCTGCCACCATGCAAACACGCGCGATCGTTCGTGGTAATCGGGGCTCAGTGCGGCGCCGAGACCCATTTGCGAAAGGATGATAATTGAATAACCGCCATAAGCGACGATCAGCGCGGTCGCGAGATAGAGCGGGCCGACCCCCGGCGAGGCCAGGAACAGCATCGCCGCGCCGCCCATAACGATCGGAGCACCGGCCGCCAGCCAGGGGCGGAACCGGCCAAAGCGGGTGCGGGTGCGGTCCATCAGCCCGCCGACGAAAGGATCGAAGAACAGGTCGGCGGTGCGCACGATGGTGAAGATGATGCCCACCACCGCCAGATTGAGACCGATCACGCCCGCATAAAACGCCGGCAGGAAGATCGTGAGCGGCAATGTCATCGAGGCCATGGGCAGGGCGGGACCCGCCAGCGCGGCAAGGATCGGCCACGGCTGTCGCGCCCTCGCGGAATGCGGCGCCACCGCCGTCGTCGCTGCGTCCATGCCTCGTCCCATCCACTTTTTTCTGGGGTTTGCTTGGGGCCGTTCGACCTGCCGCTTGGCGGGCGTGCTCGATTTTCGCGCCCTATATGCATGATCGGATCATCATGCATGATGATAATTGATTTCACTTGGCGGCAATGCGATGCAACCGGGTAAGCCGAGCGAACCCCCGGGAGACTATCGATGAAAGTTTCATACCTTTGCATGACGGGTTATGATGGTCCGGCGCCGGGGATCGAGATCTGGCCGTCGTCTCCGGAGTTCTGCAAGCCGGCGGTGGCG
>JAYVWX010000074.1:0-4726 GCA_043785715.1 Novosphingobium sp.
TGGCGCCATCGTCGAAGGCAGCGTCCGCAAGGCTGGCGACACGATCCGCATCACCGCCCAGCTGGTCGACGGCGAAACCGGCTTCCATCGCTGGTCGGAAAATTACGACCGCAAGGCCGGCGATCTGCTGGCGCAGGAGGATGAGCTCGGCGCATGCATGGCGCAGGTTCTGAGGGCCTATCTTGCACCCGGGTCCGAAACCGCGCCTTGACGGCCCGTGGGCCAGGCCACCAGGACGAAACTGCCGGGAACCCGAGTGCGTCCGGCAGGGGCAAGCGGGTCGGACGCACTCGGGCCTGGGCAGAACGGGCAAGTACCCTAGCGGGTGCGGGCCGGTCCTGAAACCACCAGGCTCGTCGCCAATTGCAGTCCTGCCTCGGCACGCGCGATGGCGGCACGGATCTGCGGGCGGGCATCGCGGTAGGTCAGGCTCGCGCAGGTCATTCCGGCATTAATCATGCCAGAGGGGACAAAATCGGTGTCCGTGGACGGCCCATAGGCGTCACGGCAGACCCGCTCCGACGCCTTGTCGACGCGGCGCCGCAGCGTCTGCTGGGCCGACGAGTTGCGCAGATCGAGATCGGCGAAGCTGACCCGTTCCTGATACAGCGGCTGCCCGGTAACCGTCATCGGTTCATCCGCAACCAGAGGTGCGGCAACGAGGGCGGCGGCCAACGCGAGAAGCGGACGACCGATTTGGGATGTCGTAGTCATGGCGAATCCTTTCGAGTGGGAAGTATATTTTCAACGCCCCATTTGCGTATGCTTGCGGGCTTACGCGCCTCCGCCGAAACAAGCCTTGGCCATCGGCTGAAGATTTTCTGAAGTCTCTCTGTTGTTTGACAAGCCTGCTTATGAATATTGCCAATCGGGTTGCGCTCGGGCGGGGCTGGTCATAGAGGCGGCGGCGTAGCACGGAGCACGGCTATTTCCGCGATGCGGGCGGTCCTGCTTCAGCCCCGGTTCAGGCCAGACCGGCCTAGCGAGAGAACGATGCGCGCCCATTCCCGCTTGATCGCCCGGTCGTTTGCGACCCTGGCTGCCACCTTGCTCGCCGGCCAGCCCCTCGCCGCGCAGTCGATTCTGCGCGACGCCGAGACCGAGGCCCTGCTCAAGGACATGGCGGCGCCGCTGGTCGCAGCATCGGGGCTCGATCCGAAGAACGTCGACATCGTTCTGATCAACGACCCCAGCGTCAACGCTTTTGTCGCTGGCGGACAGGCGGTCTATATCCACAGCGGACTGATCAACATGGCTGACACCGCCGCCGAAGTGCAGGGCGTCATCGCGCATGAGCTTGGCCATGTGGTTGGCGGCCATGCCATCTACAATGGCGGCGCCAAGGCAGCGGGCGGCATCAGCCTGCTGTCGCTGCTGCTCGGCGCGGCAGCGGCGGTGGCGGGTGGCGGCGAAGCGGCGATGGGCGTGATCATGGCCGGCCAGCAGGCCGCGATGGGCAAATATCTCGCCTTCAGCCGCGCCCAGGAAGCGACCGCCGATGCCGCCGGCATGCAGTTCCTGTCGAAAGCCGGCATCTCCGGCCGCGGCTCGATCGCCTTCTTCAAGAAGCTGGAGAACATGGAGTTCCGCTACGGACGCAGCAGCAGCGACGACAATGCCTTTTACGGGAGCCACCCGGTCACCAGCGACCGCATCACCACGCTGCAAGACAGCTATGAGCGCGATGCGGCCTGGACCAAGCCCAGTGATCCCGCGCTCGAGGCCCGGTTCCTGCGCGCCAAGGCCAAACTGTTCGGCTATCTCGGGCAGCCCAAGGATACGCTGTCGATCTATCCCGCGAGGCTGACCACGGTCCCGGCGCGCTACGCCCGGGCCTATGCGTGGCACAAGGAAGCGCAGCTCGACAAGGCGATGGCGGAGACCGACGCGCTGCTGGCCGCTGCGCCCGCCGATCCCTATTTCCTCGAACTCAAGGGGCAGATCCTGCTGGAGTCGGGCAAGCCCACCGAAGCGCTTGCCGATTTGCGCCGGGCCAGCGAACTGACCGGCAACCAGCCGCTGATCGCCACCACCTTCGGCCATGCGCTGATCGCTACCGAGGATCGCAAGAATTTCGCTGAAGCCGAGCGCGTGCTCAAGGCAGCGGTTTCGCGGGACCGGGACAACCCTTTCGCCTGGTATAATCTGGGTGTCGTTTATGCAGCATCGGGCGATCTGGCGCGCGCCCGGCTGGCAAGCGCCGAACAGCAGGCGCTCAACCAGCATATGGCCGAAGCACTCGCCAGCGCGCAGGCGGCCGAAGCGGCCCTGCCCAAGGGCTCGCCGGACTGGCTGCGTGCACAGGATATCGCCATGCAGGCGCGGGCCGAGATTGAACGCAAGCGCAAACGCAAGTAGGCGGCGCCCATGAACGCGGTGATCGACAGGCTGGGCGGCGGCTGGCGGCTGGCAATCGCGGCAGTGATCTGCGGATTGGCCGGCATCGCAGTTGGCTGGTACTGGCAGGCGCAGCGCAGCGGCAGCGATGCCGCCACCAGCCTGGGCGCGGGTGAACGGGCGGCAATCGAGAAGCTCGTCCATGATTATGTGCTGGAACATCCCGAAATCCTGCCCGAGGCGATGGAAAACCTGCGCCGCCGCGAAACGGTGAAGCTGCTTTCCGGAGTGCGTTACAAAGTCGAAATGCCCTTCCCCGGCGCGGTGCTTGGCAATCCTTCGGGCAAGGTGACGCTGGTCGAATTCAGCGATTTCGCCTGCGGCTACTGCCGGCAGAGCGTTGGCGAAGTGGACGCGCTGATCGCCGCCAATCCGGACCTCAAAGTCGTCATCCGCCAGCTGCCGATCCTCTCGCCGGCCAGCGCCGCCGCCGCGCGGATGAGCCTGGCGGCGGCTGAGCAGGGTAAATACGCGCCCTTCCACCACGCCATGTTCGCGGCCGGCAATCCCGATGCCCGGACCATCGAGGCGGCTGCCCGCTCCGCCGGGCTGGATATGGACCGGGCGCGGCACATTCTGACCGATCCGCGGATCGACGCCGAGATCGAGCGCAATATGCAATTTGCCCGCCAACTCGGTTTCCAGGGAACGCCGAGCTGGGTGATCGGCGAGGAGGTTCATTCGGGTGCGGTCGGCCGCGAGCAGCTGAGCCGGTCGATCGCCAAGGCGCGCAGCTGAAGGCCGCCGTGTTTCGCAGATTGGCGCCGCTGGGCCTGCTGTTGGCGCTGCCGTCTGCAGCGCCCGCCAAAACACTGCCGCCCGCCACCACCGCCGATTACGCTGCCGCCATCGGCGCTTGGCAAGCGCATGACGCCCGGCTTCTGTCGATCGGCTGGCGCCTGGCGCGGGCCAATGCCCCGCTGTGCCGCCGCACCCAGAGCGCCATCGGCCTGATGCTGAGGGATATCCGCAGCGATGCCCGGCCCAACCTCGCCCGCGCCGTGCTCGGCATAGCCGGCAATCTGGCGGTGCAAGCTGTCGCCATCGGCTCACCGGCCGCGGCCGCGGGGCTGCGAGGGGGCGATGAAGTGTTGGCAATCGATGGCGCAGCCGACACTTTCGCTGGAGGCGGCAGCGGAGATTCACTAGTGGCGCTGCATGCCCGGATCGATGCAATGCTGGCATCGCAGGGGTCGCTGAATTTCACCTTAAGCCGTCAGGGCGGACCGGCGCGGACCGTCACAATTGCCGGCGAAACCGCCTGCCGCAGCCGGTTCGTACTGCAGCGTTGGGGGCAGGCCGCGCAGGCGGACGGGACGACCGTGCGGATCGCGGTGCGGCTCCTTGCCGAAACCGCGGCGGACGACGAAGCGGCGGCGATGGTGGCGCATGAGCTGGCCCATAACATCCTCGGCCACCGGCTGCGGATCAACGCCCAAGGGCGCAATTATCTGACAGTCAGGCGCGGCGAGCGGGAGGCGGACCGGCTGGCGCCCTGGCTGATGGCAAACGCCGGATACGACCCGGCTGCCGCGCCGCGCTTCATCGCCGCCTGGGGAAAACGCCACGATCCGGGCATCACCCGCGCGCCCACGCATGACAGCTACCGCGACCGGATGACGGCGATCGCCGGAGAGCTGACGCTGATTGCCGCCGCCCGAACTGCACATTCACCCCCAAGCATACTGGACTGGCGGGCGGTATTTCCCGATCAGGGGCCTGAATGAGCCGCCGGGGATTTCCTGCGGGCCGCATTTTCGGTAAGACACCCCGCATGGTCGTGCTGCCCTTCCGTCCAACGCCGTTCTTCGCCAACAAGAACCAGGCTTTCTGGCGCCTTCAGGCCGCCGGCTGGAGCGGCGCGATGCTGCTGCGCGGGGTTTCCAGCCTGGCCAATGACCAGCCGCTGTCTTTTCTGGTGCTGGTCTTGATCGCAACCATCACCGGCTTTTCGATTTCGCTGATCCTGGCCGTGATCTACCGCCAGCTGATGACCCAGCGGCCCCTGATCACCTGGGGGATCACCGCGCTGATGCTGCCCTTCGCGGTCGCGCTCTATGCCTTCATCGACGCCTGGGTGATCTTGCTCTACCGCGGCACCGGCGGCACCGGCTTCACCCAGCTGTTCATCGGCGTATTCTATCTCGATGCGACGTTGCTGGTGTCCTGGTCGGCGCTGTATTACGCGATCAACTTCTTCCTGCAGGTGGAAGAACGCAACGACCAACTGATCCGGCTGGAAAGCCAGGCGACCAGCGCCCAGCTGGCGATGCTGCGCTACCAGCTCAACCCGCACTTCCTGTTCAACACGCTCAATTCCATCTCGACC
>JAYVWX010000075.1:0-11421 GCA_043785715.1 Novosphingobium sp.
AGCAGAAACTGCGGCAATATTATCTGACAGAAGGTTACGCTGATTTCCGCGTCGTCTCGGCTGTTGCCGAACTGACGCCGGACAAGCGCGATTTCATCCTCACCTATGTGGTGGAGGAAGGGAAACGCTACAAATTCGGCGATGTGAAGGTCGAGAGTCAGCTTCGCGATTTCGACGGCGATGTGCTGGCCAGGCAGCTGCCGATGAAAAAGGGCGAGCGGTACAACGCCAAGCTGGTCGAAGATACGATCGAACGGTTGAACGAAACGGCCGGCACCTTTGGCTACGCCTTTGCCGATATCCGTCCGAATTATGAGCGGAGCAAGGAAGACCTGACGATGGGTCTGACCTTCGTCATCGCCGAGGCGCCGCGCGTCTATGTCGAACGGATCGACGTCAACGGCAATACCCTGACCCAGGACAAGGTCATCCGGCGTGAATTCCGCCTGGCCGAGGGCGATGCGTTCAATTCGCTGCAGGTCAAGCGCTCGACCAACCGGATCAAGTCGCTGGGGTATTTCCAGGAAAAGTTCGAGGTCGAGCAGAAGCCGGGCAGCGCGCCAGACCGGATCATCCTGGAGGCCAATGTCGAAGAAAAGCCGACCGGCGAATTGCAATTGTCGGCCGGATTCTCCAGCATCGAGAACTTCATTTTCCAGGCCTCGGTGCAGCAGCGCAATTTCCGCGGGCGCGGCCAGACGGTCGGACTTTCGGGCAGCTATTCGAAATATTCCAAGAGTGTCGAGACAAGCTTCACCGAGCCCTATCTCTTCGACCGCAATGTCTCATTCGGCGCCGATATCTATCGCCGCGACTACAACAGCTTCAACTTCCAGCAAAGTAGCCGCAGAAACACGTATTCGCAGGCGACCACCGGCCTCCAGATGCGGCTGGGCGTGCCGCTGTCCGAATATCTGACAGCAGTGGCCACCTACACCCTGAACTACGACCAGATTTCGCTGGATGAAAATCAGTTTTTCTCCGACCGTTTCACCCCTGGCGTCAGGCAGTGCGATCCGGCGCTCGCCGGGCGTTACCTGTGCGAGGCACTTGGCGACCGGCTGAGCTCGATCATTGGCGTATCGTTTATCCATGACACGCTCGACAACCGCTCCCGTCCTTCTCGCGGCCGGTTGATTTCGGTTGGCGGCGATTTTGCCGGGCTTGGCGGTTCGGTGAAATACGGCCGCGTGCGCGTCAACGCAGCGCAGTATTTCGCGGTCGGCCGCGGCTTCGTATTCTCCATCTCGGCCGAAGCCGGTGCGATCAAATCCTTCGATGGCAGCGGCAACGAGGCCGCCGGCATCGACGATGTCCGGCTGACCGACCGTTTCTATCTCGGCGAGCCGCAGTTCCGCGGCTTCGATATACGCGGGGTCGGGCCACGGGTTTTGCGCAAGCCGCTGATCGACACCAACGGCGATGGCGCCGTCGATGGCCCAAACCCGGACCGCAAAAGCTGGACCGACGACGCCATTGGCGGCAAGTACTACTACCTTGCTCGTGCCGAACTTGAGATTCCGCTGGGCTCGGGGGTCAAGGAACTCGGCATCCGACCATCGATTTTCATGGATGCGGGTGCGGTATGGGGCATTGCAAACCCGGTCACCGAATCAAATGTCCCGGTCTTGTATCGGCAGGTCAATGCGGTGGACGCAAATTGTAATGCTACCAACATCTCGACTGTGACCAATTCGGTCAACCCAAATAAGCCAGCTTGCCTGTCAAGCGCCAGCAATCAGCAGCTGACGTCGCCGGCCATAGAAACTTTCGTCGGCGATAGCTGGAAGCCGCGCCTGGCGGTCGGCATCGGCTTCAACTGGAATTCGCCGTTCGGCCCGTTCCGCATCGATTTCGCCAAGGTGTTGCTCAAGCAGGATGGCGACGACACCAAAACATTTACTTTCAACGTGGGAACCCGTTTCTGATGAACACTATCCATAAATCCATTTTCGCCGCCGCGCTGTTGCTCGGCGCCTCGCAGTCTGCCCTTGCGCAGAACGCCGCCGCCGCGGCGCCGGCCATTTCCGGTCCGGTGATTGCCGGCATCGGCGTCGCCAATGTCGATGCCGTGGTCGCCAATTCAAACGCCTTTCGCACGGCGGCCCAGCAGCGCCCGGTGACCTACAAGGCGCAAATCACGGCAGCCGAAGCGCGGCGCGCGCAGATTTCGGCGCAGCTCCAGCCGCTGGTCGAACGGTTCAACCGTGAGAGTCAGGCGGCCACCGCCAGCACGCCAGCCGCACAGGCCTCGCTGCAGCAGCAGGCGCAGGCTATCCAGCGCATCCAGCAGTCCGGCCAGCAGGAGCTGCAGCGCATGCTTGAACCGGTCGCCTTGTCGGAAGCCTATGTGCAGGAGCAGATAGGCGACAAGCTGAACGCGGCGATCCAGGCGGCGATGGCCAAGAAGAAGGTTTCCCTGGTGCTCACCCCGCAAAGCGTGCTGGCGGCAAGCGGCAGCTACAACCTCAACCAGGCGATCCTCGATGAACTGAACGTCACGATCCCATCGGCCCAACTGGTTCCGCCCGCTGGCTGGGAACCGCGCGAGGCGCGTGAGGCCCGGGCTCAGCAAGCCGCGCAGCAGCGCCCGGCCGGCGCAGCTCAGACCCCGGGCAAACCGCAGCCCGGCGGCCGCTAGTCCTTCGTCCTTCGACAAGCTCAGGATGAGCGGGGGTGGCAGTGAGCAATGAGACAGAGGGCGGCGCGGTTTCGGCCGCGCCCGCCTATGATACGGCGAAAATTCTAGCCGCCTTGCCGCATCGCTACCCGTTGTTGCTGGTCGACCGGGTGCTCTCGCTGACGATCGGCGAGGAGATTCGCGCGGTCAAGGCGGTGAGCTTCAACGAGCAGTTCTTCCAGGGTCATTTCCCTGGCCGGCCGATCATGCCCGGCGTCCTCCAGATCGAGGCGCTGGCGCAGGCGGCGGCGATCCTGGCCATTGAAACGCTGGAACTCGCCGGGACCGGCAAGCTGGTCTATTTCATGTCGATCGATGGGGCGAAATTCCGCAATCCGGTCGAGCCGGGCGTGCTGCTCGATCTCAACGTCGGTTTTGTCCAGAAACGCGCGCGGGTGTGCAAGTTCTGGGGCAAGGCCTCGGTCGGGGGAAAATCGACCTGCGAGGTGCAGTTCACCGCTATGATCGCCGACCCGGCCTGAAGATCGCGGTTGGGCCGTCAGGCTGGACAAGCTGGCGCCGCGAAGCTATGCGCGCGCTTCCCAATTCGGGCCGGTCGGAACCGGCCGAAAACGAAAGCTGTGACCATGAAGGCCGAGATCCATCCCAACTACCACATGATCAAGGTGCAGATGACCGACGGCACCGTGTTCGAGACCCGCTCGACCTGGGGCAAGGAAGGCGACACGCTGGCGCTCGAAATCGACCCGACGTCGCATCCGGCCTGGACCGGCGGCAATCAGCGCCTGCTCGATGCCGGCGGCCGCGTCGCCCAGTTCAACAAACGTTTTGGCGGGTTGACGCTCAAGAAGACCTGAGCTGGATCGGCTTATAGCTGGGAAGGGGCGGCTGCACGCCGCCCGCTTTGGTTTACTGGTTGCTGAATGTTTCGATCAGTTCATGCCATTCGGCAGAGGCGAAAGGGACCGGTCGGAGAAATTCGACGCCAGCTTTACCGTGACGGACCCAGCGCACAACGCCTTCCAGCGTCGATCCGCCGTCCAGGGTGATCGCCAGGAAACTGCCAGTCCGCAGCCACTCTGCTTCGCTGTTCAAACTGCAGCCATGGGCCGAAATATCGCCAATCCCCATCTGGGCGGTGTGGCCATGGACCGAACTGACAGCGGCCTCGATCTTAACAAGCGCCCGCATAGTCCGGCGGCGATTGGGGAGGGTCGCCTTGTGTAGGGCGCTCAGGCGGGATAATACGCTTGGCATCGCTATTGGGCTCCGGCCAGGTAAAACGGCTCTCGGACAAACTACGCAGGGCTGGTTAATTTTTGGTGCGCCGACAATTGAGTCGGCAGAGAATCCATCAGCAGCTCCGGCTTTGCATGACGCAAGGAATAGGGTCCGCGGCTGGAATTGAAAATCACCCGCGACGAAAGCCGGGCAATTTTCTCTTCCCAAGCTGCGCCCGCTGTGCAAAAGCGCGCTTTCCGCGGGCTGCGCGGCGGCAGCTGCCGCCCGGCAGGCCGCGCCTCGGCATTTGCGCGAGAATGGCGATCGTAGCTCAGTTGGTTAGAGCGCCGGTTTGTGGTACCGGAGGTCGGGGGTTCGAGACCCCTCGGTCGCCCCAGTCGCCTCCCGAGCTGGCCCCCTCGGAGACCCGCGTGACCGCCTTCTGGACCGAGCCCGACTTCGACGATCACGAACATGTCGCACTGGTCCATGACCGCGCCAGCGGGCTTACCGCGATCCTCGCGCTGCATTCCACCCATCTCGGCCCCGGTGCCGGCGGCACCCGCTTCTGGCACTATCCCGATGCCGGCGACGCGATGCGCGATGCGCTGCGCCTGTCGCGCGGCATGAGCTACAAGAATGCCATGGCCGGTCTGCCCGCTGGCGGAGGCAAGAGTGTTATCCTTGCCGATGCCAGTCGCCGCAAGACCCCGGCGATGCTCGAAGCCTTCGGAGATGCGATCGAGGCGCTGGGCGGGCGTTACGTCTGCGCCGAGGATGTTGGCATGACCGAGGCCGACATGGCCGCGATATCTCGCCGCACCGCCCATGTCACTGGTTTGCCGCCCCGTGAGGGGACCGCGGCGGGCGGCGATCCCGGGCCGTTCACCGCGCTCGGCATCTATTTCGGGATCAAGGCGGCGGTTGCTCATCGGCTCGGCAGGGACAGCCTGGCGGGCGTACATGTCGCGATCCAGGGCACCGGCAGCGTTGGTGGCGGTCTGGCGCAGCTCCTCGCCAAGGACGGCGCCCGGCTGACGCTCGCCGATATCGATGCGGAACGCGCCGCCGACCACGCCCGCCAGCTCGGGGCGGAACATGTCCCGGCGGATGCGATCATGGGCACCGCCTGCGATGTGTTCAGCCCCAATGCGCTCGGCGCAATTCTCGACGACGCGGGCATCGCCCGGCTCGAAGCGCCGATCGTCGCGGGCGGCGCCAACAACCAGCTCGCCCGGCCCGAACATGGCCCCGCGCTGGCGGCGCGCGGCATTCTCTATGCGCCCGATTATGTCATCAACGCCGGCGGCATTATCAGCGTGACGCTGGAATATCTCGCGCGCCAGTCCGGCGAGCGCTGCGACATCAACGAGGTTCGCCGCCGCCTGCGTGAAATACCGGATCGGCTGACCGGGATCTGGCAGGAAGCGGAGGCTGGCGGGCGCTCGCCCGACCAGGTCGCCGACGCCGCCGCGCGCAAGCTGATCGGCCGCTGACAATGGCCGTCCGGCCGCGAGCCAGCACCTTGCTCCCCGCCCGCCAGCCTGCCAAAGCAATGGCCGCATGAACCAGGAAGTGCTCGACCATTGGCTGTTTGTCGCCGCCGCCTATGTCCTGGGCGTCGGCGCGACAATGGTGACCATCGGCTGGAGCTGGCTCGCCATGCGCCGCGCCGAACGCCGCCGTGACCGGAGCCGCGAGGCGTGAGCGCGCTGAAGGCCAAGCACCAGCGGCTGGTGCTGATCGGCCTCGCGGTCGCGGCGCTGATCGGCGCGGGGCTGCTGGCCACCTGGGCGCTGCGCAATCAGGCCTCCTACTTCTACGTCCCGAGCGAGATTGTCAGCAAGCCGCCGGCGCCGGACCGCGCGGTGCGGCTTGGCGGCATGGTCGAGGCCGGTTCGCTGCGACCCGAGCCGGACCACGTTACCATCCGGTTCAGTGTCGCCGATGGCACGGCGCGGGTGCCGGTACGGTTCCGCGGCATTACCCCCGAACTGTTCCAGGAAGGCTCGGGCGTCGTCGCCGAAGGCCGGATGGGGCGTGACGGCACCTTCACCGCCGAGCGCCTGTTGGCCAAGCATGACGAAAACTATGTGCCTCGTGAAATGAAGGACATGACGAGGCCCCAGGCAAAGCAGGTCGTGGCGCGGACCGAATGATGGCGGAGATCGGTCTGGCCGCGCTGTGGCTGGCGGCGGCGCTGGGCGGATTGCAGCTGGTACCCGCGCGTTGGGCCGGCCGGCGCGATCGAGAGGCTGAGGTGCGGGGCCTAGCCGCTGTGCAGGCCGCGTTGCTGGCGCTGGCGTTTGGCGCAATGCTCGTAAGCTTCGTACGTACCGACCTCTCCCTGCAGGGCGTTGCCCGCTATTCGCAGTCCTGGGGATCGGGCGGGGACAAGCTGCTCGATGCCCTGACCAACCCCGCGGGCGCCGGCCTGATGGCGGTGACTGTGCTCGCCCTGTCAGTGGTGTTACAGGCCCGGCTGGGCCTAAAGCCAGCTACGCAGGCGCCGGCGCGGACGCTTCAGCAACGGGTTACGCTGATGCTCCTGGCGATTCTTTTAATCGCGGCCAATCCCTTCGCCCGCATCGATCCGCCGCCGCCGGAAGGCCTGGGCTTGGGCCAGCCTGTCGATCCGGCCTATGTCCCGCCGCTGCTGGCGGTGGGTCTTGCATGGCTGGTGATGGCCTGGACCGTCTGGCTGGCATCGCGGCAGCCGCGTGCACGAAACGCATCCGGGAACCGCGCGGCGCGGGTCTGGGCTCTGCTCGCCCTGGCGGCGATGTCGCTCGGCACGGCGGCGCAACTGGAGCTGCCGGATGCAAGCGGCGAGCTTGCGAATTTTCGGGATTGGTCGGCTACCGATGTGCTGGCCGTATTGGCATGGCTGGCTGCCCTGGGTGCCGCCGCGCGGCTTGAACGGGCGGGTTTGCTCCGTTCGCCAAGGCCCGGCGGGTCGCCCCGGATGGGGCTCAGACAGGGCGGCGCCATGGTCCTAGCCGGCGGGATCGCCGCCAGCCTGCTGGGCCTTGTCGCCGCGGTGGAAGGTTCCCATCGGCAACAGGCGTTTCTTTGCCCCGGGACAGCGGCAGAGTTCGACCGCCGGACGGTCTCGCTGGTCCGCATCCAGCCAGTCGCGGGAGACGGCTTTACGGCGCGGGAGGCGGAATTGATGGTGCGCACCGAGGCCGCCGCGCCGCTCATGCTGCGCCCTCGGGACACTGAATATTTCCGCAAGCCTAACCTGCCCAATCAGCCTGCGCGTCATGGCTATTGGGACGGCGAGCTGGCGGCGCGAATGTCGGCCAGCAGCGATGGGCTGGAATGCGTCACAGCCGATCTGTGGTGGCGGCCGCTGGTTAACTGGTTTCGCTACGGCGCCTGGCTTGCCGCGCTCGGAGCATTGCTGATGGCTCTTGCCGCTTTGGCCAGCCTGCGGTGGCGCTCGGCCGCTCGCAGGAGAATCGGCAACCGGCGGGACGATCGCGGGATTCGGGAGGCGCAAGGCGCATGACTTGGCTGGCAGTCCTGGCGCTGGCTGCGGCAAGCCTGGCCCTGCTGACCGCCGGCTATGGCGTGGCGTGGAAGACTGCGGGGCTTGCCCTGCTGCTGGGCCTCGGCGGCTATACGCTGCAGGGCCGGCCCGATGTGCCCTCGGCGCTCCACCGCGCCTCCGCCGCGCAGTTCACTGGCGGACCTGCGTTGCTGGCCGGCCGACTGCAAGTCAACGAAGGCCGCCCCCCAACCGAGCGCTGGATGGTAGTGGCCGACGCCATGGCGCGCCATGGCCAGTTCGGGGAGGCCGCCGCGGTCCTGCTCGGATCGGTGAATACGGATCCCGGCAATGCGATGGCCTGGCTGGCCCTGGGCGACGCGCTATATGCACATAGCGGCGGCCGTCTCACACAGGCTACGGCGCTGGCTTATGACCGGGCGGACGCAGCAGCGGCGAAAGTCGCCCTGGCCCCGGTGTTGGTCGGCACGGCAATGGAGCGTTCCGGCCGCCTGCAGCTGGCGGCGTTCTGGTGGCAGCGCCGCCTCGCCCTGGCGCCGAAGGCTGCGCCCTGGCGCGGCCAAGTCGAACAGCGCCATTCGCTCGCGGCGGCGTCCCTTGCAAAACCGTTCCGGGAAAGCAGGATCCAGTGAGATTGCAGCGGCTCTCCCATGCTGCTAAGCGCCGCCGCCTAGCCGGAACCCCAGGCAGGCGGTAAGGGCACTCCATTCGGAGACAGGGCGCCAGCATGAGCGAAACGGTGCAGGGTGATACGGGGGGCGGCGCCATCGCTCCGTCCGCCCTTGGCGATCTAAATCCGGCCCACGCCGTCCACGGCCAGCACCAGGGCGGTGTCGTCAAGCTGGCGGTGGGCGCAATCGGTGTCGTCTTCGGCGATATCGGCACCAGCCCGCTCTACGCGATGCGCGATACCTTCGCCGGCCATCACCGCTTGCCGCTCGACCAGTTGCATGTGTTCGGCATCGTCAGCCTGATGTTCTGGTCGATGATGATCATCGTCACGCTCAAATATGTCACGATCATCATGCGCGCCGACAACAAGGGCGAGGGCGGCAGCCTCGCCCTGTTGGCACTGATCAACCAGTATGTCCCGGGAAAGAGCTGGTCGGCGGGGATCGTGCTGCTCGGCGTGTTTGCGACATCGCTGTTTTACGGCGACAGCATGATTACCCCGGCGATTTCGGTGCTGGGCGCGATCGAGGGCGTGGCGGTGTTCAATCCGGCGCTGGCGCCGCTGGTCGTCCCGCTGGTGGTGGGAATCCTGTTGGCGCTGTTCTTTATCCAGAGCCGCGGCACCGCCCGCGTGGCGACATTGTTCGGTCCGATCATGCTGGTCTATTTCGCGGTGATCTCCGTGCTCGGCGTCGTGAGCATTGCCGCCATGCCGAGTGTGCTGGGTGCCCTGAGCCCGCATCATGCCGCCGAAATGTTCATGGCCGATCCGTTCCGCGGGTTCCTGGCGATGGGTTCCGCCGTGCTGGCGGTGACCGGGGCGGAGGCACTTTATGCCGACATGGGCCATTTCGGCCGTCCCCCGATCCGGGTTTCGTGGCTGGTCTTCGTCCTGCCCGCGTTGGTGCTGAACTACCTTGGCCAGGCGTCGCTGCTGTTGCGCAGCCCGGCGGCGCTGGAAAGCCCGTTCTACCTGCTGGCGCCGGAATGGTTCCAGTGGCCGTTGCTGATCATCGCCAGCATGGCCGCGGTGATCGCCAGCCAAGCGGTGATTACCGGCGCATTCTCGGTCACCCAGCAGGCGATCCAGCTCGGTTTCATCCCGCGCATGTCGATCAAGCACACCAGCCTGACGGCGGGACAGATCTACATTCCGGTGATCAACTGGGCGCTGATGATCGCGGTGATCCTGCTGGTGCTGATGTTCCAGCGCTCCTCGAACCTTACCGCGGCTTACGGCATCGCGGTGACCGGCGCGATGCTGATCGACAATTTCCTGCTGGCGGTGGTGCTGTTCCACCTGTGGAAATGGAAACGCTGGTTGTCGGTTCCGCTGCTGGCGGTGTTCTTCGCGCTGGATGGGGCTTACCTCGCCGCCAATTTAACCAAGATCCCCGACGGCGGCTGGGTGCCGCTGGCAATGGGTATGATTATCTTTACCCTGCTCACCACTTGGGCGCGGGGCCGTACGTTGATGCGGCAGAATATGGCCGAGGGCACGATTCCGGTCGAAGTCTTTGCGAAGAGTGCCCATTCGAGCGCCGCCCGGGTGCCCGGCACGGCGATTTTCATGGCATCGACCAACAAGGGCGTGCCATCCGCGCTGCTCCACAACATCAAGCACAACAAGGTGCTGCATGAGCGAGTGGTGATCCTGACGATTTCGATCCAGGACATGCCCTATGTCGAAGAGGCCGAGCGTTTCACGGTTAAGGACATGAGCAACGGCTTTTACCGCCTGACCATCCGCTGCGGTTTCCTCGAAGAAACCAACGTTCCCGAACTGCTCAAGCGGGTGACGACCTGCGGCGAACCCTTTGCGATGATGAAGACCAGCTTCTTCCTCTCGCGCCAGACGCTGATCGCCTCGGCCAAGCCCGGCATGGCGATCTGGCGGGAAAAGCTGTTCGCCTGGATGCTGCGCAACGCGGCAAGCGCAATGGAGTTTTTCCGCCTGCCGACCAACCGGGTGGTGGAGCTAGGCAGCCAGGTCGAGATTTAGGCTATTCCCGGATGCCTCCCGCAATGCCAGCGGCTTGAAACAGCAGGTGCAGGACGACGGCCAGGGAAATCTTACCCGGCAGGGCGAAGTTCAATTTTCCGACGCTGGCCCATATGAAAAGGGGGAACGGGCATTGTTACTCGCTCCCCCGATTTGCCGGATCGGACCGGCAGCTTGGCCCGGCCTCAGCCCAGGTTGGCGTTGACCATGGCATAGGCCATCGGTAGCGACAGCAGCAGGTTGGTGCGGCTTGCAATCAGCGCGCGCGGCGCGGCCTTGGCCTTTTCCTCGTCGCTCGCCTCAACGATGCCGAGGATCTTCTTCTGCGCCGGCCAGATGATTAGCCAGACGTTGAGGAACATGATGATCGCCAGCCACATGCCGACGCCGATCAGGTCGACGTTGCCTTCGCCGCTGAAGGTCAGCGCCTGGTGTGCGTAGCCATTGACGATCGCGATCACCAAACCGGTCACCACGGTAAGCAGCGCGGCCCAGCGAAAGAAAAAGAACACTTTCGGCGCGATATAGCCGGTGACGCCCTTCTTCAATTCGGCCGGGACCGATGGCATCGTCGGCACCTGGACGAAGTTGAGATAATACAGCAGCCCGATCCACAGGATACCGAAAAACACGTGCAGCCAACGGAACACGGAGTTGACGTCGACCGGCGCCGATGGCGCGAAGGCCATCATCACGGCAATCGCCAGCACCACGCCGATTGCCAGCACCAGATGCAGATTTCCGAAAAATTTCGCCATAACTTCCCCCTATTCGGTGTGCGGTATTTTGAAGACCCGAACCGCGGCCTCGGGGCGCGGCAAATAGATCATTGCCCCGTTTGTCAGCAATGTCACATACTAATGCCAACTTTTCCCCTATTCGTGGGGCGGATGGGTAACGACATCCTCCGTGGCGTCCTCGCCCAGCCCGTGCCGCAGCAGCATCGGCATGTGAGCGAAAGTGAAGAGGAATGAAAGCGGCAGGAAGACATAGAGCTTGGTTTCCAGCCAGCCGCCAAAGGTCAGGAAATAGCGGAAGCCTTCGTTGAGGCAGGCCAGGGCAAGAAAGAAAATGCCCCAATTGCGCGACAGGATCATCCAGCCGTCTTCGTCGAGGCCCTGGAATGCGGCCTGAAGCAGGTATTTCAACAGCGGCTTGCCCCGCATAATACCAGCGAGCAGCGCCGCGCCGAACAGCAGGTAGATCACCGTTGGCTTGACCTGAATCCAGAACGGATCGTGCAGCAGCACCGTCATGGTCCCGAAAAACACGATCAGCCCGGTCGACAGCCACAGCATCGGCGAAATTTTGCCGAACTTCCATTTGGATACCGCCAAAGCGATGATCGCAGCGACCATAAAGGCCCCGGTG
>JAYVWX010000076.1:0-2820 GCA_043785715.1 Novosphingobium sp.
CCGTTGCGAAGGTAGAGCTTTGCTGCGGTTCGGTTGTCTTCACGCAGTTCCAGCCGGAGCAGACTTGTGCCGGACGCGGCTGCTGCGTGTTCCAATGACTGCAGCATAGCCGTGGCTACGCCCAGCCCGCGATGCTCTGGTGCAACAGCCAGCGAATAGAGACGCGCCGATGCTGCATTGCGACGGAGCAGGAGGACCGCCGCTCCAGCAAGGATGTCACCGGCCTCAGCGACCACGACGCGTGCCGAGGTTGAACATATGAGCCGCTGGATCGAGCGCAGACTCATCTGATCCGAGGTGAAGCACGATTCCTCGAGCGCCCGTATCGGCATGGCGTCTCCAGCAACTGCGGGGCGGATGGTGATTGATATCGAGCACATGTTCCAAGCCTGAACCTAGGGTCATCAGCGTTTCGCGGCAGTTAACTGGCACCTACAGCGGCAATGAGACGGCTTGTGTCTGCTTGTGGAACTGCAGCAGCGCCGAGCCGATCCAATAGGCCACCAGCAAGTAAAGGATCATGATGATACCGCCGTCAAAGCCGCCGAATTGAAGTGTTGGGCCCGTCACCAGCGGTCCCCCGACTTCCCCCAGGCCACAAAAGCTGACGAAGCAGGCATTGGCCGCGGCCATGTGCTGGCGGGGAACCGTGGCTGCAAGGCTGATGAGACCGACGGTGTAGAGGATGTCGAGCATCCCGCCGAGCACGAAGACCATAGGTATGCGGATCGCGGCGACATCGACGGCGAAGGCCGTCAGCATGATGCCGCCGATGAGGAGCAGGATGATACCGCGCAACAGGCCGAAAGGTTCGAACCGCGCCGCCAGCAGTCCCGCCGGGATTTGAAACGCGCATATCCCCGCAAAGGCTGCAAATGAGGCGATCACAAGCCCCTCCCGCTCGATACCTGCCCGCGCGAAGAAATCAGGCAGCATCGTGAGGAAGCCGTTGTCCAGGAAGCCGAAGAGCGCTGCCGCGAGGAAGATCGCCGGACTGATGGTGATGAGCCGCCAGAGATCGCGCGGCCTTTCCTCACCCTGTTGAGGCGGCAATTGGCCCCATTTTGACAGCAGAACGGAGCCCACGACCAACAGGACGGGCAGGATCAGCAGAACCGGCGAGAACTGGTTGAAGCCCATCAGCAAAGTACCGAGCGCATGGCCTCCTGCCAGCACCACGCCAAACGCGGTGACGAACAGGGGGCGAAGACTGGGCCTTGCCCGTGAAATGATCACATATTCGCTGAAGGCCATGCCGAGGCCGATTCCACACCCGAGAAGAAACCGGCCGGGAACCACTGCGGCAACGCTGCTTCCGGCGAAGATCGACAGGAAGCCGACGGCGGTAAGTCCACCAGCGACAAGTGCGAGGTTCACGCGCCGGACGGCGCGGGTGAGCAGAACCAGCAGAGGTGCCGCCATCACGATGCCGCTGGCCTGAGCCGCCGTTGCCAATCCCACCGCACCACTCCCGGATCCCTTCGCCGCCATGTCGAAATTGCCGGCATGGAGCGCACCGTTGGCGATGATGCCGAGCAGCAGCGTGAACGCCAGTCCCGCAAGGACACCCTTGTCGCGCATGGCCAGGCTGGCGATGCGGTTCATCCTGGAAACTCGATGGTTCGCGCGTTCCGTCATCGTTGCAACGATCTGGGATTACTTGATCAGCCGCGCGCCGTAACGCACGCGGCCGAGCAATGCCACGTCGATGTTGCGCTTGTTCTCAAGTGTCACATTGATCTCGCTCTGGTCCTGCACCCAGATCTTGTCCGCCACCAGCGCGTAGGTGGGAGAGCTGATGTTGGCGATGGTGCCGCCACCAAACCACACATCGAGCGTCGGGAGGTAGATGGCGCCGTCAACCGAAAAGCTGTTGTTGCCGATGACCGAGAAATACAGATCGTCGCCACCCGTTCCGGGTTCCTGCATGAACTGCATGTTGGCGTAGATACCCTTGGTCGGGGACCTGAGATCAAGCGTCGAGCCGCCTTGCATGTAGAGCGTCGCATCGGGGCCTGTGAAGGCGATCAGAACCTGTTCGCCATGAATCGCACCGTCACCGTTGATCCACAGTGGCCCATCCTTGATGACATAGATGCCAGGCTTCAGATTGGCGACGCCACCGGCCTTGATGCGAATGCCGCCACAATAGGTGCCCGGCTTCAGCGCCCGGGTTTCGCTCGATATGACGACATCCTTGAAATCGCATTTCGAATAATCGGGAAACTTCAGACTTGCATAGGGATCGGGAACCGGAATGGTGCCCTTGATGGGCTTCGGATCGTAGCCTTCGCCAGTGAAGCCTCCCGTGGTGCCGATGGTCTTGGCCTTGAGCTGCGGCTTGCCCTTTTGGCTCATGCCCGCGCCATTCCTAGAGTTGGCCTGGACGGCGCAATTCTTGGCGGAAAGAATGGGTTGGCCTGACATGTCGATAGTCGCCTGCTGGTCCGGATCGAGGCCGAGCACGCAGATCGGTTCCGATTCCATCTTGGCGCCGGTCGCGTTGACCTTCACCTTCAGCTCCGGCGAGCCAATGATGCCGCCGAACGGATTCTTGATGGTGGCAACGGCCTCGCCGCTCACCTCCCAGTTGGAGACGGTAAATTTCGGAAGTGGTGTTCCGTCGGCAACGGCATAGTCCGATTTTCCCTTTGAGAATTCGCCGTTGCCCTTAAAATTGCCCTTGAAGGCCGCTATGGCCGCGTCGATGCGCTGCTTGTCGGTTGCCTCGGCTGTCAGTGCCGTGCCTGCAAGGGCTCCGGCATCGAGCGCCGCCTGGAGCGCCGTCTTGGTTGAGACCTCATAGGCATACATCGTGGC
>JAYVWX010000077.1:0-6241 GCA_043785715.1 Novosphingobium sp.
CCGGACTCGGCGATCACCACGCAAGGCTTCGGTGAGAGCAACAACCGGGTGCCGACAGCTGACGGCGTTCGTGAGCTGCAGAACCGCCGGGTGGAAATCTCGTACGGACCGGGTTCTGGCTTCTGAACTCGATCAAAATCCGAATAAAAAAGGGGGCCGGAGAAATCCGGCCCCCCTTTTTCTATGGCGCGTCAGATCATACGCTTCTGGCTCGATAGATACGCCCGGAGCCTCACTGAGATCTTCAGCGTCGTAGAATTGCTGTCGCGATTGGGCCCTGCTAGAAGCCCAACGGCAAGATGCGGAGACAGTCGGTAGATCAGCCCTGCGATCGCGTAGACCAAATAGGCGGATGGCGGCGTACCCTTCAGCTCGAGCCAACCGGTTGCAGGCTAACGTCTGCGACGCTCGCAGGCGGGATGAACTTGGTCCACTGTAAATTCCGGCCACAGATGCGGGTCAGGACTAGTCTGCCGCGAGTAGCTATCAGCAGCGGCGAGGGGTAGCGCCCCCGGTAAAGCATCGCGCTATCGAAGGTTGGTTGAGAGAACTGGGCGCCAGTTATCCGGCGCAAATTTTGGCGATTAGAGCGGAGTTGGCGCTTCAGGCTACCAGGACCGCAAAGTCGAGCCGATCACGAGCTTGCTCATCCTGGCCGGTAGTTTCAATTGCGAAATTACCGGTGAAAGGACGAATTAAGCCCTTTCAGGCACCTCAGGCGGCGTCGCCGATGCCAAGATCGCCGAGCTTGCGGTAGAGGGTCGATCTGCCGATGCCGAGGCGGCGGGCGACCTCGGTCATGCGGCCGCGGTAATGGCCGATGGCCAGGCGGATCACGTCTGCCTCGATTTCGTCGAGCGGGCGCAGATTGCCGTCGGCGGTATAAAGCATCACGCCGACGCCTTCCTGCACCGCGGCCAGCGCCCGGCAATCCCGCCCGCCCAGCATGCTGGAGAGCTGCGGGAAATCGTCGGCGGTCAACGCGTCGCCATCGCAAAACACCGCAGCGCGGAACAGCACCGCCTGCAGCTGGCGGACGTTCCCCGGCCAGTCGTAGGCGCCGAGCAGCGATTGCGCCCCGTCAGTGATGCCGAGTGGCCGAAGGCCGGGCTGTTCGCCGA
This sequence comes from Novosphingobium sp., assembly GCA_043785715.1. Taxonomy (GTDB): domain Bacteria; phylum Pseudomonadota; class Alphaproteobacteria; order Sphingomonadales; family Sphingomonadaceae; genus Novosphingobium. The sequence goes on from JAYVWX010000077.1 coordinate 1,122, forward strand.
TCCGTGCCAGGAAGTGGCGGGCGAGCGCTGGCAGATCGCCGAGCCTCTCGCGTAGCGGCGGCAATACGACAGAGATGGGTGAGAGCGCGTCGAGCAGTTCGGGCAGAAAGTGGCCCGACGCGGTAAGGTCCTTCAGCGGCAGATTGCTTGCCACGATTATCCGGGTATCGACTTTGAAACTGTGCCGGACGCCGATCGGACGGACGTCGCCGCGGCCAAGCGATTCGAGCAGCCGGTGCTGCACCGGCAGCGGCAGCCGGTCGATCTCGTCGATCGCCAAGGTGCCGCCGTCGCAATGCTGCAGCGCGCCGATTTGCCGGTCGAAGGCGCCGGGAAAGGCGCCCTTTTCGTGACCGAACAGGATCGATTCGATGGAATTGGGGGGAGTGGCCCCGATGTTGACGATACGAAACGACGATTTTGCGCGCGGCGAGGCCGATTGAATGGCCCGGATCAGCATTTCCTTGCCAGTCCCGATTTCACCTTCGATCAAGACCGGCCCGTGACCGCGTGCAGCTTTGGCAGCGACCGCCAGTGCCGCCCGGAAACCCGGAACCGCGCCAATCATCGATTCGAAGCCGGGGTTTGACGCCATTTTTTCGGTGAGCGGCGCAAGCTCGTCGCGCGGCGCCTCCCGCGTGGTCGCGGCGCGCAGCGCCTGCATCAGCTGATCGGGCGCGACTGGCTTGATCAGGTAATCGCTGGCGCCGGCCCGCATCGCTTCGACCGCGAGCAAGGGCGACGCGCTGGTTGTGAGCATCAAAATTGGCAATGCCGGCCTGCGGGACTTGAGTTCGGCAATCAACAAACAGGCGTCGTCACCCGGAACCCATTGCTCGAGGATGATCGCACTAAGTTGCATGCCTTGCCGGGTACCGAGCGTTGCGACCGCCGTTTCGGCATCGCAAACTACGAGCGTGCGCCAGCCCTCGCGCGCGGCGAGCGCCGTGATCAACCGGCTCTGCGCCGGCTCATCGTCGATCAGCATCAGGAAGCGCTGCTCGAACTCGCTCATTTTGCCCCGTTTCACCCTATCCGGTTAGTTCTGCCCACCAAAGCCCTAGCGCAAACCTGTGAAGAGCCGATTAAGCGTCGCTGTTTGTTAAGATAGCACCGCCAGCCCTTGAGCCGCGCGCAATGCCGCGATAGATGGTCAGGAGGCACACCATCGAAGTAGTGGGATCAAGCAATGACATCGGGCAATGACATCAAGGCGGCCGAATCAACCTACGGCGGATTCCTGACTATGCTGAAATGGGGGGCCGTGAGCGCAGCCCTCATCGCGGCAGTCGTTATCGCGCTGATAGCCTGACCGCCGCATGACCGGAGGAATTCGCATCGCCGTTCTGCGCGAACGGGCGGCCGGCGAAACGCGGGTTGCCGCGACGCCCGAGACAGTGAAGAAATTCGTCGAGCTGGGCGCGGTGGTCGCGGTCGAGAGCGGGGCCGGGATAAGCGCCGCGATCGCCGATGCCGATTATGCTGCGGCCGGGGCGGAACTGGCGGATGCGGCCCGCGTTGCCAGCGGCGCAAACATCGTCCTGAGTGTCCAGGGTCCCGATCCGGACTTGTTGAAAGGGGCCGCGGGTGGGGCCTGGATCGTCGGTGCGCTCGATCCGCTGCGCCAGCGTGAGCGGATTAGCGCCTATGCCGACGCCGGCCTCGAGGCGCTGGCGATGGAATTCATGCCGCGCATCACCCGCGCCCAGTCGATGGACATACTCTCCAGCCAATCGAACCTTGCTGGATACAAGGCGGTGATCGCCGCTGCGGATAATTTCGGCCGGGCCTTCCCGATGATGATGACGGCGGCCGGTACGGTGAGTGCGGCGCGGGTATTTGTCATGGGTGTCGGCGTCGCCGGGTTGCAGGCGATCGCCACCGCCCGCCGGCTTGGCGCGATCGTCAGCGCCACCGATGTGCGCAGCGCGACCAGGGAGCAGATCCTCTCGCTCGGCGCCAAACCGATCTTCGTCGAAGCCGTCGCCGGCATCGAGGGCGAGGGTGCGGGCGGCTATGCCACGGAAATGTCCGAGGAATATCAATCGGCGCAGGCCGATCTGGTGTCCGCCCACATCGCCAAGCAGGACATCGTCATCACCACCGCGCTGATTCCGGGCAAGCCCGCACCGCGGCTTGTGACGGACGCACAGATCGCGACCATGAAAGCGGGCAGCGTGATCTTCGACCTGGCGGCGGCCGCGGGCGGGAATGTCGAGGGTACGGTGGCGGATGAACTGGTCGAGCGGCACGGCGTGACGGTCATGGGCTTTGCGAATGTGGCAGCGCAGTTGCCGGCCGATGCCTCGGCTCTTTATGCGCGCAATCTGTTCAACTTTTTGTCAGCGTTTTGGGACAAGGGACAGGGCAAGCCTATCCTCGACCAGGAGATCGGCGACGCGGTGCGGCTGACGCAGGGCGGCAAGGTGGTTCACGAACGCCTGCTCGGCTGAGCACACCGCAATCGGCAAGGTTGCAGCCCAACGGAGGGGGCCATGTCGTCGATGGAGTCCTAACCCCGACGCGCTGACCGGCGGCGGCGCGGCGCCCCTCACGATAATCACAGGGTTGTAACGAATGCGGCACTGAAGCCTCGACAGCGGCCCGGCGGATTGCAATAGGAGCCACGCGGTATTCGCCGAGGGGGACGCCATGGAATTCATCTCGATCCTATCGATCTTCGTGCTGGCTTGCTTTGTCGGCTACTACGTCGTCTGGTCGGTCACCCCGGCGTTGCACACGCCGTTGATGAGCGTCACCAACGCGATCTCCTCGGTGATCATCGTCGGCGCGCTGGTCGCCAGTGCGGGGGCGGGCGGGTCGCTGTCGAGCTGGCTCGGCCTTGCCGCCGTGGTCATGGCGAGCATCAACATCTTCGGCGGCTTTGCCGTCACCGCGCGCATGCTGGCGATGTTTCGCAGGAGGGTGCGTTGAACTTGGCCTCGCCCTTGCTGCCGCCCTGGGCACTGATCGCCTACCTCGTGGCGGGCGTGTTGTTCATCCTGTCGCTGCGCGGACTGAGTTCGCCGACCACGGCGCGGCGCGGCAACCGCTTCGGTATTGCCGGTATGGTCATCGCCGTTCTCACCACGATGATCACCCAGGCGCCGATTCCGCCGGGCCACTGGTGGCCCCGGCCGCAGCCGGACGACCTCGTCGTCCTGGCGAAAATTCTTGGCGCGATCGGGCTGGGAGCAGTGATCGGCCTGACGACCGCACGGCGCATCGCGATGACCGCGATGCCGCAGCTGGTCGCCGCCTTCCACAGTCTGGTCGGGCTCGCGGCGGTGCTGGTGGGATGGGCGGCGTACCTCGATCCGCAGAGTTTCGGCATTCTGATCCCGCAAGTGACGAGTGTCGATGGCGAACTGGCTTTCGCCGGGCTGGCCATGATCAATCCCATCAGCCGGCTGGAACTGGGCCTTGGCATCGCCATTGGGGCGATCACCTTCTCGGGCTCGGTGATCGCTTTTGCCAAGCTGAACGGCACGATGAGCGGCGCGGCGATCCTGTTGCCCGCGCGGCATGTCATCAATCTCGGCACGCTGCTGGCTATCCTGGGGCTGATTGCGTGGTTCACGCAGGACCAGCCAATCTGGGTGATCGCCGCGGTTACCGCGTTGTCGTTCCTTATCGGCTTCCTGCTGATCATCCCGATCGGCGGGGCGGACATGCCGGTCGTCGTCTCGATGCTCAATTCCTATTCGGGCTGGGCGGCGGCGGCGATGGGCTTTACCTTGCACAACACCGCGATGATCATCACCGGCGCGCTGGTGGGATCCTCGGGTGCGATCCTCAGCTACATCATGTGCAGGGCAATGAACCGCAGCTTCATCTCGGTTATTGCCGGCGGGTTTGGCGCGGAAATCGGCTCGGGTGGCGATGAAGCCAAAACGGACCGCCCGTGGAAGCGGGGGTCGGCGGAAGACGCCGCCTTTTTGCTCAAGGAAGCCGAGCAGGTCATCATCATTCCGGGCTACGGCATGGCGGTGGCGCAGGCGCAGCATGTGGTGCGCGAAATGGCGGATCAACTCAAGAAGGTTGGCGTCCGGGTCAAATTCGCAATCCACCCGGTCGCCGGTCGGATGCCCGGACATATGAATGTCTTGCTGGCCGAAGCTAATGTTCCTTATGAAGAAGTGTTCGAACTGGAAGACATCAACAGCGAATTCGCCCAGTCCGACGTCGCTTTCATTATCGGCGCCAACGACGTGGTCAATCCGGCCGCCAAGACCGACAAGGGCTCGCCGATCTACGGGATGCCGGTGTTCGATGTCGAGAAAGCCAAGACCATCATGTTCATCAAGCGCTCGATGGGCGGGGTGGGCTATGCCGGCGTTGATAATGACGTGTTCTACATGGATCAGACGATGATGCTGCTCGCCGACGCCAAGAAGATGGTCGAGGATATCGTCAAGGCGTTGCAGCATTGAATCAGCCTGTGGCCGGCAGGCGAAAAAGCGTTCCATTCCGGTAACACCAGCTTCAGCCCAGCTCTTCACCAGCGAATTTGCGCGTTGGTCTGGACGGAGCCGGCCCGCTTGCGGTATTTGGCCGCCAGCGGGAGCTAACACGTTTCTCCCGGAAAGGACCGGAACTTGCGTAAACTCGGCCTCATTGGCGGCATGAGCTGGTACTCGACCCGAACCTATTACGAACACATCAACCGGCTGGTCCAGGCCAAGGCCGGCAAGCAGTCCAGCGCACCAATGCTGATCGAAAGCCTCGACTTTTCCGATATGGTACGCCTGTCCACGTCCGAGGACTGGGACCGGGCCACCGATATCCTCAAGGCTTCGGCCCAGCGCCTCGAATCGGCAGGCGCGACCGCGATCATCATCGGCACCAATTCGATGCACCGGGTTTATGATGCGATTGCCGCTGGCGTTTCCGTGCCGATCATCCATATCGCCGAATGTGTCGGGCAGCGCATGGCGCAGAAGCGCGTGCGCAAGGCCGCGCTGCTCGGAACGCGCAATGTCATGCTCGAAAGCTTTTACCGGGAGAAGCTGATCGCCCATGACATCGAACTGCTGCCGCCGGACATGGCCTTCGTCGAATCTCTTGACCGGGTGATTTATGGGGAGCTGATCTTCGGCAAGGTGACCCGCCAGGCCGAA
>JAYVWX010000078.1:0-3206 GCA_043785715.1 Novosphingobium sp.
CGGGCCGTCAAATATGCCGTCAGCGATTGATCGGTTATCGGCTTCATTGGCAGTTCCGGGTCAAGGTTGGTGAGGCGATCATGTTGGCACGACCGGCAATTTCGTGGCCCGCAACCATTGCTCTCATGGCTGTCCCGTCCCACTTGCGTGGCCACTTGAAGCGGCCCCCGCGACCCTGTCAAGCAACAGGTTGATCGCCGCAACGTTCAAACGGGGTTTGACCGGTCCGCAGGTGCGCGTAACCTTGGCATGTGTGCTACGATTGCCGCATAGGCGAAAAAGGAACAGGTTTCCGTCCCTTGGTGCGCTACACGGGCGAGCGGAGCAATTGCCCGGCATGGCCCGGACCTTTCCGCCGCCGCACGGGAGAAACTGGCATGCTCATCAAATTCGACGATTACCCGGTCCACCAGACCGCCGATCCACTGTCGTACATGTTCTCGTCAGAGCGCAACATGTATGCGCGCTACTGGTATAACGGCTACGACTTCGACGGCGAGTTCTACATCGGCGTCGCCTTCGCCGCTTATCCGAACCGCGAAGTAATGGACGGCGCCATCTCGATCGTGCGCAAGGATGGCAGCCAGGATTCCTTCCGCGCCTCCCGCCATCTTACCGGCGACCGCACCCAGCTGTTCGCCGGACCCATGCGCCACGAGATCGTCGAGCCGATGAAAACCATGCGGATCGTCGTCGAGCCCAACGACACCGGCTTCGAATGCGACCTGTGGTTCCATGCCAGCACCATCGCGCACGAAGAGCCGGCCGATCACATGAAGCAGAACGTCCGCACCGTCGCGCAGATGAAGCGCTTCAGCCAGTTTGGCCGCTGGGAGGGCCATATCACGGTCAATGGCAAGCGGCAGGAAATCAGCGCCAAAACCACCTATGGCACCAAGGACCGCAGCTGGGGCTGGCGCTGGACCGGCGAGAAAGACCCTGGCGTCGCCCGCGACCAGCCCGATCAGTTCTTCTGGTTGTGGGCGCCGATTCATTGGCAGGACCGCTGCACCCACTGGGGCCAGCACGAATATGCCGATTCCACGCGCTGGAAGGAGTTCGCCCAGGTCTTCAAGACCTTCGACATCAACAGCGACTTCGACACGCTCGACGAAAATCAGGTGTCAGCCGCAATCTGCGGCGACCATCGGCTGGAGTTCGTCCCCGGCAGCCGCATGATCGCACGGGCAGAGGTCGACACCGTCTATCCGGACGGGCGCAAGGAGACCTTCGTCCTGGAGCCGCTGCTGCGTTATCACATGATCGGCACCGGCTATAACCACCCGACCTGGGGTCACGGCTTCTACAAAGGCGAGGAAGCCCACACCCTGGAAAGCTGGAATATCAACGATCTCGATGTCAATCTTCCCCAATATCTTCATGTCCAGCACGTCGTGCGCGCGACCTGCGGTGACAAGGTCGGCGTCGGCGCGCTCGAACAATACATCACCGGCCCCCACACCCGCTACGGCATGAAGGGCTTCCTCGATCCGATGTGAGGAACTGGTTTCGCTGCCCGGATCGGGAATCCCGCAAGGGGTGGCCCAAGGCATATCGCGCCGCGCTTCACATGTTCTCGAGCGTGTCGAGCTGGGCGCGATGGACCGTGCGCGCCGGGCCGTCGTCATTGGCGACACCGCCGCGCCGCTCGATCTCGGCGAGCACTTCCTCGGGCGCGGAGAGTCGTATTCGTATTTGGCGCGCGCTCTCGTCACGGAACTTGAAATAGGCTTACAGCGCGCGCATGAAATGCTTTGCCGCCACTTCGCAGTGGCGGCAGCGGGCACACTCACTTTGCTGAACAAGAGAAGCCGATCGGCCGAGTGCTGCTCATCCCATAATTCTGCGGACACGGGAGGTACACATGCCAGCCGGCCACACCGACCTGATCGTCCACCAATACACCGCCGAGCCCGCCTTTTCGGTCAAGGCGCGACTGATGCTGGGGTTCAAGAACGCCGAATGGTTCGCCTGCGACCATTCAACCATCCTGCCAAAGCCCGAACTGGCGGCATTGACTGGCGGCTACCGCCAGATCCCGGTCGCCCAGGTCGGCGCCGACATCTATTGCGGCACCGAACTGGTGATGGACCTGCTTGAGGCGCGCATCCCCTCCCCGTCGCTGACGCGAAACAGCGGCGAGGGTCTTGGTCGGGGTCTGGCCTATTGGGCGGAGGACACGCTGTTCTGGCTGATCGTGCTCGTCGTCTGCGGTTCCGACTTTGAGTCGGGCAAGCGCGCCGACTTCAACGCCGACCGCAGCCAGATGATGCCTGGCATTTACGACATCGCGGCGATGAAGGCGGCGCTGCCGGTCAATATCCAGAAGCTGCGCGAGCATCTCGATCTGATCGAACGCCAGCTCGCCGACGGTCGCGCCTATATGCTCGGCGACGAGCCGGATATTGCCGACATCAGCCTATGCTTTCCGCTCGATTTCCTCACCCATTGCCGTAACGGCAACGAGCATATTCCCGAGGAATACCCGGCGCTGTCCGCCTGGAAAAAACGGGTGTTGGGGTTGGGCCATGGCCGCCGCCGCGAGATTAGCCGCGCGGATGCCCTCGCCGTCGCCCGCGCCGCCCAGCCCACCGTCGCGCCGGTTTCGACAGTCACAGGAGGGCCGCAACCCGGCGAGCATGTGCGGATCAAGTGGGCGGCCTGGTCACCAATGGATCTGGAGGGCGAACTCGTCGAGGCCCATCCCCGCCGGATCGCGGTCCGCTGGTCTGCGCCGGAAGTGGGCGATGTCGTGGTGCATCTGCCGCGCAACGCGGGAAGTTTCGTCTGACCTGAAGTCCTGCCTGGAGCGGGGCGGATTTTATTGCGCCAGCTTCGGCAAATCCCGGAGCCGCGCAAACTGACCGAGCCGAATCAGGCCTCCCCGAAAATCTCGACTGGGGGAGCCAGCCTGCCTCGAATGTCAGCTACAACAGCGCGGGCGGGGAAGGACAATTTTATGATCCTGCCGCTGCCCTAGAGTATTTCCGTTCTGAATTGAATCGCATCTCCCTCTCCCCTTAAGGGGAGAGGATACGAAGGCTTGGCGCGAATGCGCCTGGCCGGAGTTGGCGAGGGGTGGTCCGCCCTATCGATAAGGCGGGCCACCCCCACCCATCCTCCCCTCAAGGGGGAGGGGTCAAGTGGCTCAATGGTAAACGGAATGACTTTAGCTGCGAGAATCCATTCGGATGACGATCTTCCCG
>JAYVWX010000079.1:0-4346 GCA_043785715.1 Novosphingobium sp.
GATCCGCCGCTGCCACTTCGCCACGCCGGCATCGGGCGCCCGGCCGTGCTCCAGGTACAGGAACGTGCCACCGGGTTTCAGCACGCGCCGTAATTCAGACAATGCCTTGCCGTGATCGTTCACCGAACACAGCGTGAAGGTTGAAACCACGGTATCGAAGCTGTCGTCATCGAACGGCAGATCCTCGCCGAACCCGGCGCGGATGTCGGCGTCCCAGCCCTTAGCCCGCGCCTCCTCGCGCGCAAAATCCAGCAGCTTGGCCGAAGGGTCCAGCCCGGCAAACGACGTTACCTTGGCCGCGTTGTAGAACGGCTGGTTCAGCCCGCCGCCGCAGCCCAGTTCGAACACCCTGCCCTTGGCCAGCGGCACCACTTCGCCGCGCAGTTCCGCAATCGGCTTCAGCCCGCACCCGCACCGCACGATCCGCGGCACCATGTGCTCGTCCCACCACTTCGCCAGTCCCATTTCCCGCGCCCCTTCGTTATTCTGCCAGCGAGATGCCGCTTCAGCGCTTGAGATTTTCGTAGCGATCAATCGGCTCGAAGTTGACATCGGTGATCGCGACAAAGACCGGCTCGAAGAACTTCGACTGGTCGATATCCTCGGAAAAGCTGTATTCAGGACGATCGTCATAGGCGGCCTTAAGCTTGGCCATGAACGATGCCAGATCGTCGGTCTCGAAATAATACATCGAAAGATACTGGAAGGCGTTGTCCATCTGAAACGGAAACATCTTGGGCAAGTCAACCGCCTTGAACCGCCCGAGCGGCACCAGTCCGGGCAGCGTCTTGTACGTCGGATAGGCGATTTCATCGTACCATGCGTTGAAGGCATCGTCCCGGCCCGGAAGGGCATTGGTCATCGCCAGAAGAATGTGCTTGGCCATCGTCTCGCTCCGCTTGCTGATTTGGCGGCAGCTTGCGATCCGCCGCGCCTTGCGGCGAGTTTTGCATTTGGTCAGGAAATGGGCAAGCCCTGCTGCCCGGCGATTGGCGTGAACCCCAACCCTCAGAACACCGGCAAGGTCGGCGCCTGTCCGAAGGCTACGCGCCCTGCGTCCTCCATCATCGTGCGCTGGAACACCAGGTGCCCGCACATCGCGTTGACATCGCGCAGCGCAGCCTCGAACGGCGCGCCGACGAACAGCGCGGAACCGCCTGCCGCGCGGGAACACAGTTGCACCGCCTCAAGGCTCGATTCCGCCGCATGGACCACCGCCCGCCGCACCCGCGCCCGCACCGCCATCGGCGCCGGCTCGCCCGCGACGGCCAGTGCCCACAGCCGTCCGAACGCATCGCGCAAATTCGTCCTGCCCGATTCGACCAGTGCCTCGGCCTTGGCCACCGCATATTGCGCAAAGGCATTTTCGCTCAGCCGCCCCCGCCCCGCAGAGTTCTTCGCCAGCGCCAGTTCCTTCAGTCCTTCGACCGCGCGGCGCGCCACTCCCAGCGGCACCCCGGCCAAGACAAAGCCGAACACCGTCATCGGCAGGCGGAACAGCGGCGACGGGTGATAAACCCGGTCAAGCTCACCCTGCACGATCCGGTCCTCGGGCACGAACACGTCGTCCAGCGTGAACTCGGTGCTGTTGGTCGCCACCAGCCCGGCCACGTTCCAGCAATCGTGAACCGTCGCGGCGGCTTTCGGCGCAAACGCCATGAGCGTGCGCGGCCGGCCGTTCGCCAGCAGTTCCGGCACGCCATCGGCGTGGACGAAGCAGCCGCCATAGACCCAGTGCGCCTGGTCGATCCCGCTGGCCCAGGCAAACCGCCCGGTCACGCGGTAGCCGCCGTCAACCCGGATCGCCACGCCTTGCGGCGCGCCCGAACCCGCCATCGCCGCACTGCCGCGCGTAAACAGCGCGGCGACCTGTTCGGGCGGCATGAACCCCGAAAAATACCCCAGCGCCGGCCCGACCGCAAGGTTCCAGCCGGCCGAGGCATCGTGAAACGCCATCCGTTCGGCCATGTCGAGATGCTCCAGCGGCCCCAGCCCCGCCCCGCCAAGATCGGTCGGCACCAGCAGCCGGTACAGGTCTGCATCAAGATAGCCCTGCGCCACTTCGTCAGGCAGCCGCCGCAGCCGCGCGATCTCGTCCCGGCTGCGCTCGACCACATCGCACAGCAGTTCGAACCGCTGCCACACCGCGCCGGGCATTCCCGGCCCCGGCTCTATCCCTACTGGCTGCATCACTTCGCGCTCCTCGTTCCGCCGCACGTTTGTCGCGCTTGCCAGTTCATCGCTTCCTCGGCTCAGTTGACCAGATAGACAGGATATTGATCCTGCGGTAAAGTGCTCGCCACGGACAAGCACGGTTCGGATTCAGACCTGTCCGACGTTTTCGCAAATTGAACGACGGGTCTGCCGCTAATAACAAAATCAGGAGCGCTGCCGGTGATACGGGTTTATTCTGGCAACACGCCAAACGTGTTCAAGGTGACGATCGCCATCGCCGAAATGGGCCTGGAGAGCGAATGGATTCCGATCGACATCTTCAAAGGCGAACAGTTCGACTCCGCATTTCTGGCGATCAGTCCGAACAACCGCATCCCGGCCATCGTCGATACGGCCCCTGCCGATGGTGGTGATCCGATCAGCGTCGCCGAGTCAGGTGCTATCCTGATCTACCTGGCGGAAAAGACCGGAATGCTGCTTCCTGCGGATCCCCGCGCCAAAGCGCCAGTCCTGCAATGGGTGATGTGGCAGATGTCTGCCCAAGGCCCGACGCTGGGCCAGTTCGGTCATTTCCGGAACTATGCGCCCGATAAACTTCCCTACGCAATCGAGCGGTTCGGCAACGAAGCGCGCCGATTGTACCGTCTGCTGGATCGGCACCTCGAAGGGCGCGAGTTCATCGCGGGCGACTATTCGATTGCCGATATCATCAGTTGGCCGTGGCTCATGTTCCGCGAGCATCACGGACTTGTCCTCGATGATTTTCCCAATCTCGCACGATGGTATCGCGCCATCGAGGCCAGACCCGCCGTGGTCGCGGCGCTCGCTAATTCACATGTCCCTGGACCGCCGACGTTCACGGACGAAGCCCGTCAGATCTTGTTCGGCCAAACGGGGGATTGATTGTGATCGAATACGTTACAGTGTCTGAAGCCATTGCGCGCCCGGGCCTTCGGGTGGTGTTTTCGCCCGGATTTCCCGGCCCGTGGAGCGTCGCCGCCAAAGCGATCCTTGATATCAAGGGCATCTCCTATACCCCTGTGGCGCAGGCGATCGCCAACGAGGACCGGGAACTGCGCGACTGGACGTGGCAAGAGTCCGCACCGGTCGCGGTGCTCGACACCGAACGTCCGCGTGCGCGGTGGGACGAAATCCTGCTACTGGCCGAGCGGCTCAGCCCCGTGCCGCGCCTGATCCCTGCATGTGAAACAGCGCGGTCGGACATGTTCGGACTCGCCAACAGCATCTGCGGCGAAGATGGCTTCGGCTGGAATTTCAGGCTCTACAAGATGGCGGCATGGGAAAGCGCATTGGCCGGAGAAAGCTCCGAACCGGTTTTTCTGACGCGGGAACAAGTCGATGTCATGCAGCGCCGCTATGGCGACAGCTCGCGAAGCGCAGTCGAGGCAAAGGCTCGCATGGGCAGCATCCTGCGCCTGCTCGCCGCGCGCCTTCACGAAAATGCCGATCGCGGAAGCCGTTACTTTGTCGGCGATCAACTTACCGCGCTGGACATCTATTGGACCGCTTTTTCCAATCTTGTCACTCCGATGCAGCAGTCCGACTGCCCCATGCCCGACGCCTACCGCCAGATGGGCGAAGCGATGGAACGCGAACTGGACGAACCGGTCGATCCGATCCTGATCGATCATCGCGATGCGATGCTGGAACAGCATTTTTCCGTGCCGCTGCGGTTCTGAATACGCGAATCGATCGCAGCCGACCTGATTGAGCTCGGTTAGGTTCAAGAACTGACTCGATCGGGGCTTACCCGGTTGGACTTTGGGAGGGTTCCATGTGGGAGTACCACTCCACCGCCTGCGCCGCCCACGACCAGAAGGTCTCCGGCGCAGCAATGCTTTCACGCCAGGCTTCCGTATATGCTTCGCTCATGCCTGCCTGCTCTGGATCAGCGCAAGGTCGTGGCCAGGACGACCAGCGTCGGATCGACCTCGAACGGTTCGGGGACGAAGCCCTTGTCGCGTTCCACTGCGATCGCGGCGTGGTTGTCGCGGCTTTCGATCGCGATGACCCGGCGCCCCCCCGCCTCGGCCTCGCGGGCGATATGATCGAGCAGCGCCCAGCCGACGCCCATGCCCTTGTAGTCGCCGCGCACCGACACCGCGATCTCGCCGGTATCGAGCGCCTTGCCGCAGGCGAGCAGGCCCGAC
>JAYVWX010000080.1:0-4391 GCA_043785715.1 Novosphingobium sp.
CGGCAAGACCAGCCTGCTCGATCTCAACGAGCGCATCTGCCGCTGGCCGATGGGCCACCCCGGAGAGGCCGACTTCCATTTCTGCGGGGTCAAGGTCAACCCCGGCTTTCCTTACTGCGTCGAGCATTGCGGCCGCGCCTATCAGGCGCAGCTTCCGCGCGGCCACCGCCGCCCTCCCCCGCCGCTGCCGTTTGGCGGACCGCGGGTGCGCTGAACGGTCCGGTTACACCCTGCTGCGTGGCGGCTCCGCCCGATCTGCTGCATAGTCGGGGCATGAACCGCCGATTCGCGCTTGCCGCCCTGCCCTTCCTGTTCGCGCTGACCGCCGCCAAACCGGTTCCGCGCGACGCTCCGCTGCCCGATATCGTGCGGGTGGCGATCACTACCGAGTTGGGTGTCATTGCCCTCGATCTCGATGCCAAACGGGCGCCGGTGACGGTGCGCAATTTCGTGCGCTATGCCGACCAGCGCCGGTTCGACGGCACGGTGTTCTACCGGGTGATGCGCCTCGCCTGGGGCCAGCAGCCCAACGGGTTGATCCAGGCCGGCACCCGCGGCGACGCCAAGCGTGAATTAGCACCGATCGCCCACGAGCCGACCAGCCAGACCGGCGTCCTCCACAAAGCCGGTGCGATCTCGATGGCGCGCTTCACGCCGGGAACCGCCAAGGGTGATTTCTCGATCCTGCTGTCCGACATGCCAGGGCTCGACGCCGATCCCGCCTCGACCGATCCCGAACTGCAGGCCGGCTACGCCGCCTTTGGCCAGGTTTCAGCAGGCATGGACGTGGTGCGCAGAATCTATGACGTGCCGCTTTCGCCGACGGCAGGCCAGGGCGTGCTCAAAGGGCAGATGATCGAGCGGCCGGTTCGCATCCTGACCGTGCGCCGGGTGCCGATCCCGGCGGCAATGGCAGTCCCCGCCGCCTCCGCCCCTTAGCAGACATCCTGACAACCAGCGGAGCGATTTGGTGATCCGCTTGTCCATTCCCCGCAGTTGCGCCATGGCGAGCCATGGAGGCTTACGATGGCTGGCGATAGGCAGGGAACCGACGAACTTTCCGCCAGCCTCGCGCTCGTCGCGGAGCGCTATGACGAGCTTCCCTACAACTCCCAGCCGTTTTCCCGCACCCATCCGTTGCGGCTGGCGGGAATTGCCCGCCTGTTCGGCCACGAAGCCCCGGCGATGGCCAGGGCCCGCGTGCTGGAGCTGGGCTGCGCGGCTGGCGGCAACATCATCCCCCTGGCGGCGCTGTACCCGGAGGCGCAGTTTCTCGGCGTCGATCTCGGCCGCCGTCAGGTCGCAGACGCGCAGGACCGCATTGCCCGGCTCGGCCTGACCAATATCGAAATTCGCTGCCAGAGCATCACCGACCTGCCCCAGGATGCCGGCGCGTTCGATTACATCATCAGCCACGGCGTTTACAGCTGGGTGCCCGCGCCGGTGCGCGAGGCGCTGCTGGAAGTCACCGCCCGGCATTTATCGCCGACCGGTATCGCCTATGTCAGCTACAATGTCGCGCCCGGCTGGCATCTCTACCAGCCGCTGCGCGACGCCTTCCGCCTGCTGATCCCGGAGCATCTGGGGCCGGCCGAACGCGTGCGGATGGCCCGCGATCTGATGCTGTTCCTGAAGCAGCACTCGCCCGACCAGGGGCCCTATGGCACGATGTTGCGCGATTCGCCTGCGCGGCTCGCCGATCTGGGCGACGATTACATCTTCCACGAATATATGGAGGATACCAACGATCCCAGCAGCTTCCGCGACTTTGCCATGGCTGGCGACAAGCAGGGCCTCGCCTATCTCGCCGACAGCGAACTCGATTACCTGCTGCCGGAAAACTTCGGCCCCGAATTCGCCAGGCAGCTGCGCGAAAAAACCAGCGACGATATGATATCCGTCGAACAGATGATCGACGTGCTCACCGGCCGCCCGTTTCGCCGGAGTTTGCTGGTCCACAAGGCGCGGGCGGCCGATCTCCAGCGCGGCCTCTCGCCCGAATGCGTCGAGCGGCTGCATTTCATGGCATCGGACGGCATGCAGATCTCGCATGACGGCACGGCGGTAACCCTCACCGACAGCGGCGGCCGCACCCTTACGTCGCAGGAGACGCCGGTCGCCAAAGCCCTCGAACGCCTGCTCGCCGCCTATCCCGGCACGATTTCCTTCGATGATTGCGCCAAGGGCTTCCGCGGCCGTGAACGATTTCTGGTTAGCGATGCGCTGTACAAACTGGTGATCGCCGGCATCCTCGACATTGCATCCGAACCCATCCGCACCGGACCGGTGAGCGAGCGGCCGCGGGCGTTCCCCGTCGCCCGCGACGATGCTGCCCGGGGCGGCGGCATAACCGTCAATTTGCGGCACGACCGGGTCCTGATGGACCCCGTGGCTAGAATTTTGCTCCCGGCGCTCGATGGCGCCAGCGACCACGCGGCTCTGGAAAAACTGCTCTTCGATGCGGCGCGGACCGGTCGGCTTAAATTCGGCAGAAATGGCGCGGCAGAGACCAATCCCGATGCGCTGCGATTGGCGGCGCGCGAAATCCTGCCGGAAGCCCTGCGCGGGTTGGCGGCTTCGGGCGTGTTGCTGCCTTGACTTGCCGCCGAGGGGGTTAGGGATGGCCTGTGATCTGAGCACTACACCACAATCCCCCCCCCGGGCCCTGACGCAAGCGGGAGCGGACACTGTTGGCCGCACCCCCAATCAACCGGGAGCCCCCTCCACCCGCCTGCCCGGCCTTGAGGCCCTGCGCGGCGTTGCGGCGGTCTGCGTGCTGCTGCTCCACACCCGGGCGGTATTCGGCGGCTCGCCGGTGTTCGGCAAAGGCTACCTCGGCGTCGATTTCTTCCTGATGTTGAGCGGTTATCTGATGGCCCGCAACCAGGAGACCCGGCTTGCGAGCGGCCTCAAGCCCTGGGGCTTCATGGTCAAGCGCTACCGCCGTGTGTGGCCGATGATGGCCGCCGCCGGCGTCCTGGGCGTGCCCCGGCTGCTGCTGCGCACCGACACCATCGGCCAATTCGCCGCGATCGCTGTGGTCAATTTCCTGCTGCTGCCGGTCTCGTTCAA
Organism: Novosphingobium sp.; assembly: GCA_043785715.1. Taxonomy (GTDB): domain Bacteria; phylum Pseudomonadota; class Alphaproteobacteria; order Sphingomonadales; family Sphingomonadaceae; genus Novosphingobium. The sequence continues at coordinate 3,073 of JAYVWX010000080.1, forward strand.
GCGCGAAGCTTTCCCGCTCAACATTCCGGCCTGGACGATCTTTTACGAGCTGGTCGCCAACTTTCTCCACGTCCATCTGTTCTGGCGACTGCGCACACTCGGACTGGCCCTCGCCATCGCCGCCTGCCTACCCCTCGTCGTCTGGATCGGCCTGCGCTGGGGCTCGTTCGACGTCGGCGCCCGGCCGGAACACTTCATCGCCGGCCTACCCCGCATCGCCTTCGCTTATCTCATTGGCATTGGTCTCGCCCGCTGGTGGCAGGATAAACCGCCGCTCCCGGTCCCCGCCCTGCCCGCTTTGATCGCGATGCCGGCGGTGCTCGCCCTTGGCTGGTGGCTTGGCCTCGGCAGCTGGCTGTTCGACCTTGCCTTCGTCGTTGTCTTCTGCCCGCTGATGATTGCCGGAGCACTGCGCCTGACGCGGTTTGCACGGGCTGCGGGGGTGCTCGGCAAGCTGTCGTTTCCGCTGTTCGCCGTGCAAATGCCGATTCTGCAGGGGATGCAGCTGCTCGGTTTCGGTTATTGGGCGGGGGGCGGTGCGGCCATGGCCGGTGGGATTCTCGCCGCCGTCCTGGCAGAGACATTCAAGCGACCGAAGCGCGCGCGTAAACAGGAGATAGCAGCGTGACCGATCCCGTCCTTTATGAAGCCGGTGCCGAGGGCATCGTCACCCTCACCCTCAACCGGCCCGAGATGCGCAATCCGCTGACCGATGCCGACATGCTGGAGGCGATCCTGAAGGCGCTTGCGCGGCTCGACGCGGACCCAAGCGTGCGCGTCGCGATCCTGACCGGGGCGGGCAAGGCGTTTTCCTCCGGCGGCAACATGCAGGCGATGCGCCGGGGCGGCGCGCTGACGGACGATCTGGCGGTGCGCACGCGGGGCAATTACAAGCGCGGCATTCAGCGGCTGCCGCTCGCCTTCGCCGCACTGGAAGTGCCGGTGATCGCCGCGGTCAACGGTCCGGCGATTGGCGCCGGCTGCGATCTGACCTGCATGTGCGACCTGCGGGTGGCCGGGCAAAGCGCGCGCTTCGCCGAGAGTTTCGTCAAGGTCGGGCTGGTCTCCGGCGACGGCGGCTCGTGGCTGCTGCCCCGGATTATCGGCTGGTCGAAGGCGGCGGAAATGGCGTTGACCGGCGATGCCATCAGCGCCGAGGAAGCGCTCGCTTGCGGGCTGGTGTCGCAAGTCGTTCCCGATGCCGAACTGATGGACGCCGCCCGAACGCTGGCCCGCCGCATCGCCGTCAATCCGCCCTATGCGGTGCGCATGACCAAGCGGCTGCTGTGGGAAGGCCGCCGCGCCGACCTCGCCACTCT
>JAYVWX010000081.1:0-2454 GCA_043785715.1 Novosphingobium sp.
CGATCTGCTTCTCTCGCGCGGCGCGATCGGCGGGCCGTGGGCCGAACGGACCAAGCCGGCGTTTGCGCGCCATCACCAGCGCGGCCTCGCGGCGAACGCCCTCCGCCGCCGGAGCCGCCAGCCGCGCTTCCTGGCCGACGCCCGCCGCGCCCAGCGCCTGCGACACCCGCCGCATGCCATAACCGCGCCGCAGCAGGCTGCCGGTCTTCGAACGGGCATAGGCGGCGTCATCGACATAGCCAGAAGCGACGAAGCGTTCGACCATCGCCTCGATGGCAGGCTCCGCTTCGCCCGCCCAGCCACGCTCGCGCAATTTGCGGCGCAGAAAGGCGTCGAGCTTTGCCGCGCTGACCGCGAATCGGGCGACATAGGTGAGCCCCAGCTCCTCCAGCCGAACGGCGGTGAGCGGCTTTGGCGGCGGCTTGTCACGGCGATTGCCGGGACGCTTTGTTGCGAATTGACCCATATCTGGTCATAATCGTGCCACAGTCACCGCCAAATAGGAAAGTCCGCGCGTGACCGGAAAGGGCTGCACGAAACTGTGAGGAGCAAAAACCCTCCCACCGTCTGCTCTGGTCGCGCAATTACGGCAACTATAATAGCGGGTTACAACATATGTCCGACATAGCGACGCTCGCGCCGCCTGCCGAGATCATTCTCCTCCCCACGCCGAATGTGGACAGCCTTCCCCGCCGCCACGCCGATTTCGCGACTTTCGCGGATGCGCTGGACTATGCGGCGAGGGGCAAGCTGGGCCTCAATTTCCACGATCCGCGCGGGGTTCTCATCCGCCCCTATCCCTATGCCGAACTGCGCCGCGATGCGCTCGATGCAGCTTACCGGTTGATCGATCGCGGGGTGAAGCCGGGGGACCGGATTGCGCTGATCGCCGAAACCGGGCCGGACTTTGCCGCGCTGTTCTGCGGGGCGATCTATGCCGGTGTGTGGCCGGTGCCGCTGCCGTTGCCGACCAGCTTCGGCGGCAAGGACAGCTATATCGACCAGATCGCGGTGCAGATGAACAGCGCCGAGCCGACCCTGCTGCTTTACCCCGCGGAACTGGCCGAACTCGCCGGCGCCGCCGCCGCAAAACAGGGCTGCGAAGGCCTTGCCTGGGAGGATTTCCACGCGGAGGCCGCGCCGCGCTGTGCTTTGCCCGAATTGCAGCCCGACGATGTCTGCTTCCTGCAATATTCCAGCGGATCCACCCGCTTTCCGCACGGCGTGGCGGTGACCCACCGGGCGCTGCTCGCCAATCTTGCCGGGCACGGCCATGGCATGGGGGTGGGGCACAACGATCGCGGGATCAGCTGGCTGCCGTGGTACCACGACATGGGGCTGGTCGGCTGCTTCCTGTCGCTGGTCGCCAATCAGGTTTCCTGCGACTATCTCAAGACCGAGGACTTCGCCCGTCGCCCGCTCGCCTGGCTCGATCTGATCAGCCGCAATCCCGGCTTCAGCCTGAGCTATTCGCCGACCTTCGGCTACGACATCTGCGCCCGGCGCGTTTCAAGCCAGACCCATGTGGCCGAACGCTTCGACCTGTCGCGCTGGCGGCTGGCGGGCAATGGTGCCGATATGATCCGGCCCGACGTGATGCAGAACTTTGTCAACGTGTTCGCCGATGCCGGCTTCAAGGCAAGCGCCTTCATGCCGAGCTATGGCCTGGCCGAAGCGACACTGGCGGTCACCCTGATGCCGCCGGGCAAGGGCATCCATGTCGAGCTGGTCGCGGAGGAACGCCTGTCAGGCGCCCCGCGCGACCTGTCGCGCCCGGCGCGCTACCGCGCCATCGTCAACTGCGGCAGGCCGGTGCGCGGCATGGCGGTGGAAGTACGGGGCGAAAGCGGCAAGGCGCTGGCCGACCACCAGATCGGCAAGGTGTGGTGCACCGGCACCAGCCTGATGCATTCCTATTACCGCGATCCCGAAGCGACCGCCGCCTGCATGATCGGCGGCTGGCTGGATACCGGCGACATGGGCTATATGGCCGAAGGCTACCTGTTCATCGTCGGCCGGGCGAAGGACATGATTATCATCAACGGCAAGAACCACTGGCCGCAGGACATCGAATGGGCGGTAGAACAGCTGCCCGGCTTCAACCACGGCGACATCGCGGCTTTCTCGCTGGAGAACGAGCACGGCGAGGAGGTGCCCGCGGTGCTGGTCCATTGCCGCGTCACCGATCCCGATGAACGCCGCAAATTGCACGACCAGATTCGCGACAAGGTGCAATCGGTCACCGGCATGAAGTGCGTCGTCGAACTGGTCCCCCCGCGCACCCTGCCGCGCACCAGCTCGGGCAAACTCAGCCGGGCCAAGGCGCGCAATCTCTATCTGGCGGGCGACATTCAGCCCTACAGACTGGCGGCCTGATCGAGCGGGCAAGAGACTTGCACACATCTGCGCGCAACTGTAGATTGCGCCCATGGCTCAACTGAATATCTCCGTTCC
>JAYVWX010000082.1:0-2541 GCA_043785715.1 Novosphingobium sp.
TGGCCGCCTCTTTCGCCCATGACATAGGTGCGGACGGCTGCATGAGGCACTTGCGCCGCCACATCCATAGCGTAGGATTTCTTTTCCAATGCTGTCAGATATTCCGGAAAAGTTTCCCACTCCCAGGTAATGCCTTCGGTGAGCGCGGTGCCGGGGATATCCTCAACGCCTTCCATGATGTTGATCAGCCGGTCGCGAAAGTGCGGCTTCACCGGCGCAAAGCCGACGCCGCAATTGCCCATCACCACCGTCGTCACACCGTGCCAGCAGGACGGAGAGAGGTACGGATCCCAGCTGACCTGGCCATCATAATGGGTGTGGATATCGACCCAGCCAGGCGTCACCAGATAGCCCGCGGCGTCAATCTCCCGTTTGCCACGCCCGGGCACCGATCCCACCGCGGTGATCGTTTGGCCATCAATCGCAACGTCCGCCTGTCGGCGCGGCGCGCCGGTGCCATCAACCACGGTACCGTTCCGAATGACTATATCATGGGTCATTGTCATTGGAGTTCCTCTTCAAAGCGAATTGCATATCAGAATTTGTAACGGGCGTTGACAAAAATCTGGAGGGTTCTGTGAGGTCGCGCGGCGCTGAGCGGCGGGCTTGCGCTCTGCGCGTCATTGAAGCTGGATGGCAAGCCCGGTGACGCGCACGCGACCTATGGGTATAGTGCCGCGACGGGCAGGCTGGCAGACAGCGTGCTTTGCGACCAGTCCCCGCGGTTCACTCCCACTCGATCGTCCCCGGCGGTTTGCTGGTGTAATCATACACCACCCGGTTGATCCCCTTGACCTCGTTGATGATCCGCGTCGCCACCCGGCTGAGGAACGCCGCGTCGAACGGATAGATATCCGCGGTCATGCCATCGGTCGAGGTTACCGCGCGCAGCGCGCAGACGTTGTCATAGGTACGGCTGTCGCCCATCACGCCGACGGTGCGCACCGGCAGCAGCACGGCGAAGGCCTGCCAGATTGCATCGTACAATCCGGCGCTGCGGATTTCGTCGAGGTAAACCGCGTCGGCCTTGCGCAGGATGTCGCAGCGATCGCGGGTAACCTCGCCGGGGATGCGGATGGCCAGGCCGGGTCCGGGGAACGGATGGCGGCCGACGAAGATCTCGGGCAGGCCGAGCTCGCGGCCCAGTTCGCGGACCTCGTCCTTGAACAATTCGCGCAAAGGCTCAACCAGCTGCATGTTCATCCGCTCGGGCAGGCCGCCGACATTGTGATGGCTCTTGATCGTCACCGAGGGCCCGCCGGTGAACGACACCGATTCGATCACATCGGGATAGAGCGTGCCCTGGGCGAGGAATTCCGCTCCGCCGATCTGCTTGGCCTCGGCCTCGAACACATCGATAAAGGTCTTGCCGATGAATTTGCGCTTGGCCTCCGGGTCGGTGACGCCGGCCAGCCCGCCGAGGAACAGCTGCGAGACATCCTTGTGGATCAGCGGGATATTGTAATGGCCGCGGAACATCGAGACGACCTGCTCGCTTTCGCCCTGGCGCATCAACCCGTGATCGACATAAACGCAGGTCAGTTGCTCGCCGATGGCTTCGTGGATCAGCACTGCCGCGACAGCGGAATCGACACCGCCGGAAAGGCCGCAGATGACCTTGCCGCTGCCGACCTGCGCGCGGATTTCGGCGATCTTGGTCCTGCGGAATTCGGCCATGGTCCAATCGCCGGCAAGGCCGCAGACATGGCGGACGAAGTTTTTAATCAGCCTGGCGCCGTCCGGCGTATGCACCACTTCCATGTGGAACTGGGTGGCGTAAATGCGCTTTTCGTCATGGGCGACGACGGCGAAGGGCGAGCCCTCGCTCGCCGCGACCGGGCGGAAACCGGGGGCTAGCCGGGTCACGCGGTCGCCGTGGCTCATCCATACCTGGTGCCGCTCGCCCTCCGACCAGAGGCCATCGAACAGCACGCAACCATCGGAAATCTCAATGAAGGCACGGCCGAATTCGCCGGCATCGCCCAGCAGAACCTCGCCCCCGAGCTGGTGCATCAGCGCCTGCTGGCCGTAGCAGATGCCGAGCAGCGGCAGTCCGCTCTCCAGAATTATGTCCGGAATCCGCGGCCCGTCCGCGTCGAGCACCGAGGCCGGGCCGCCCGACAGGATAATGCCCTTTGGCCGCATCCGCTCGTATGCCGCCGCGGCGCTGCCGAACGGGGCGATTTCCGAATAGACCCCGGCTTCGCGCACGCGCCGCGCGATCAGCTGCGTCACCTGGCTGCCGAAATCGACGATGAGGATGGAATCCGAGGGCTGAAGGCTCATGCCGAGGCGATAGGACGCTCGGATTTGGCTGTCCAGTTCCGAGGCCAATTCGCAGGCATGCTTGGGCGTTAACCACGATTTGTTACCATCTGAAAACATCGCTTTGGTTGGAATTGCATTTTATGCAATGGTGATTGCCGCCTTTGCACGGGTAACTCTAGGCTGGCTGGTTATATTGCAAGTGCGAAGAGGAACTGACTTTCGCTTACAATCCAGGGGAATGGCAATGACACGTTTTCTACACAATGCCCTCGC
>JAYVWX010000083.1:0-2286 GCA_043785715.1 Novosphingobium sp.
GCCCACCTGACAAACCGCGTTACCGGGAGAGAACACCATGCGGCTGGAGAACAAGGCAGCGATCATCACCGGCGCCGCGTCGGGGATCGGGGCGGCATCGGCGCGGCGGTTTGCCGCCGAAGGCGCGGACGTGACCATCGCGGATATCAATCCGATCGGCGAGGACGTGGCCCGCGCAATCCGCGCGGGCGGCGGCAAGGCCACGTTCGTGGCGACCAACGTGGCCGACTTCGCCGCGATCCGCCGCCTGTTCGATGCGCACATGGAGCGGTGCGGCAAACTGGATGTGCTGTTCAACAATGCCGGCAAGGACGGCTCGGGCAAGTCGGTGGCGGAAACGTCGGAGGAGGAACTGGACCTGCTGCTGACGGTCAATTTCAAGAGCGTGTTCCTGGCCTGCAAGCTGGCCGGCCCGATCATGGCGGCGGCGGGGCGCGGCTCGATCATCAGCACGTCGGCCGGCTCGGCCCGCGAAGGGCTGGCATGGCCCAATATCGGGGCCTACATCGCTTCGAAAGGGGCGATCATTTCGTTCACGCGGGCGCTGGCGATGGAACTTTCGCCCAGCGGGGTGCGGGTCAATTCGCTGAACCCGGGGGTAACCGACACGCCGATGCTGCGCAATTACGCGGCGACGACGGAAGACCCGGAAGCGTTCTGGAAGGCGATGCAGTCGATGCAATTGCTGCACCGGCTGGGCACGCCCGAGGAACTGGCGGCCGGGGCGCTGTTCCTGGCCTCGGACGAATCTTCCTATGTCACCGGGACAGACCTGTTGGTGGATGGCGGGCTGGTGCTGGGTTAGCGCCCGGTTCACCTTTTTTGTTGGGACCATCGAAACCAGCCCGGTTCAGATGGAATTAGTCCCATCGAAAGTGAGTGCCATGACCCAATATCTCGTGACTATGCTCGCCGGCGGCGCCGTGCTGTGGTTCAATCCGGTGTCGAAGGACCGGCTGGTGCGCAAATCGTCTACCGCGCTGGCCGGGCTGGTGTTTGCGCTGGGGCTGGTGGGCTTCATGACCAGACTGGTGCTGCCGGTCGCCTGATTTCGCCGTAAGGCGTTGTGGCGTTCAGTCGGTGTGGTCGCGCCCCTTGTGGCGCCACCACCACCAGCACCCGCCGCCCGCGACCGCGCAAAGGCCGCGCTCGACCGCGTCATACAGGTCGCGCTGGTGGCTTTCGCGGTCATGGCCAATCAGGGCCGCGGATTCCGCGTTGGTCAGGTTGGCGATGCCCTGCTGGCAGACGAAGTGGAACTTCACCCAGAAACGTTCACCCCCGGCATTGATGAAGCTGTAGGTGTGGCTGCCGAAGCCGTGCATGTGGCGGCAGCTTTGCGGGATGCCGCGATCGGACATCACGCTTGTCACCTGGTGGACCGCCTCTGGCAGCAGAGTCCAGAAATCCCAGTTGTGGCTGGCGCTGCGCAGGTTGATGCGCGGATCGCATTTCACCGCCTTGTTCAGAGCGGCGAACTTGCGCGGATCGCCGACGAAGAACACGGGGGTGTAGCGGCTGATGTCGTTCGTGACGGTGAAGGTGCGGAACGCGCCCGAACTTTTGGCGTGAGTCCGCCGTTCGGGGATGACCTCGCGGTCGAGGTTAGCCAGCTTTTCAAGCAGCCGGGTCCTGCATCAGCAGGGGTCGGCGCGGACCGGCGATGAGCGAATTGGCGTTATTGGCCCACGGGTTGCGCCGAATGCGGTGGTGAGGGCGCTGCCGTGGCCATAGGGGCAGCCGGGGGTGTCATTGCTCATCTTGCAGTCCTTGCAATGTGATGATCCCATCCATACCCCGGCTCGGTTTATCGCCAAAACTGGCCTAATGCGTCACAATTATCGACACAGGCGATTCTCGCTCAGCAACCGCGCGCTGGCGCCGGGACGCAGCGATGCTATAGGCGCACACGTTATCAATGCTGTTGGCAGTGCCAAGGGCAAGCCCGGACGGGGGATGCGTGACTGAAAAAACCAAGGCGCTGATGGCGCGCGGAGCTGCCTTTCTCGGTAGCGAATATGCCATTCTTTGTGGCGCGATGTCATGGGTGTCCGAACGGACACTGGTTTCCGCGATCAGCAACGCGGGCGGGTTCGGCGTGATTGCCTGCGGGGCGATGAACCCCGAACTGCTCGACAAGGAAATCGCCGCGACGCGGGCGCTGACCGACAAGCCGTTCGGCGTGAACCTGATCACGATGCACCCGCAGCTGTTCGACCTGATCGCGGTCTGCGCCAGGCACCGGGTCGGCCATGTGGTGCTGGCGGGCGGGATTCCGCCCAAGGG
>JAYVWX010000084.1:0-6618 GCA_043785715.1 Novosphingobium sp.
AGGTGGCTGTCCTCCATGCCCTCCTTGCGGCCGCCGATGCAGAAAAATTTGTCGCCCGCGCCGGTAATCACCAGCACCCGGGTCCGCGTCTCCCGCCGCACCGCATTGATGCAGTCCCGAATCTCATGACACATGGTCTCGGTAAACATGTTTCCATCGTCAGGACGGTTAAGCGTTATCGTCCCGATCGGCCCGTCTTCGGAGTAGAGGATTTCGCTGAATTCCATCATCTTTCCTTTAGAGCGCGATGCGAAAAAGGGAGCACCAAATTTTTCGCAATTGCTTGCGCGGATACAACGACTCTAGATCACGCCATCGGCGGCGAGGGTGGCCTGCTCGGCCGCGGATAACCCCAGCCAATTCTGGAAGACCGCAACGTTGTCGGCGCCGAGCCGCGGTGGCGGGCGGCATCCCTCGCTAGCCCCATCGACCGCGATGCCGAGCCCGACCTGCGGTACGCGCTCACCGCCCCGATCGAAGCCGTACAAAAACCCGCGCCGCCTGAGTGCTGCATCCTGGCCGATCTCGTCAAGCCGGTAGATCGGGCCGGCGGGAACGCGCGCGGCCTGGAAAATGGCGAGCCAATCGTCGCGGCCGCGCGCTTTCAGCCGCGCCACGATGTCTTCGACAATCCCGGCACGATCGGCGCGGCGCCCGGGGTTGCTGGCATGAGCGGGCTCCTCCGCTTTTTCGGGTGCGCCCAGCGCGGTCCAGAAGCGCCGCCAGATAGCGTCGTTGCCAAGCGCGAGCGTCAGCGGATTATCGGCGGTGTCGAACACCTGGTAGATCGCGATCACGCTATCGCTTCCGCCCGACCTTCGCATTGTCTCGCCCGATCCAAGATAGGGAACGAGCCGCGGCGCCATGAATCGCGTCATGCTCTCGACCAGCGAAATGTCGATCGCCGCGCCCTGTCCCGTGCGCTGCTTGCGGACAATCGCGGCGACAGCGGCCAGTGCCGCATCCTGTCCGGCGAGCAGGTCGGCGGCGGGCGTGCCGACTTTCTGCGGCGGGCCGTCCGGCGCGCCGGTCATGTCCATCACCCCCGAATAGCCTTCGGCAACAAGATCGTAACAGGGCATGTCCGCACGGTCACCGTCTAGGCCGAAGCCGGTGATCGATATATGGATCAGGTCGGGCCTAACCGCCGCCAGCGTCGCATGGTCGATCCCGAGTTTGCGCTGGACGCGGGCGACCACATTGACGAGCACAATATCGGCTTTCGCCACCATCCGCAGCAGCAACTGGTGACCCGCCGGCGCCGCAGTATCGAGCGTTACCGACTGCTTGTTGCGATTGACGCTGACAAACCACAGCGATTCGCCGTCCAAAAAGGGCGGGCCCCAGGCACGGCAGTCATCCCCTGCGCCGGGTCGCTCGATCTTGATCACCGTCGCGCCGAGATCGCCCAGCAATTGCCCTGCATAGGGGCCCGCCACCGACGTGGTGAGATCGAGCACAACCAGGCCTTCGAGCAAATCGAGCCCTTGCCCATCCTTCAGTGGCAGCGACCGGGCCGGGTTCGACATCAGCAGATGCCGTTTCTGCGGAGCACCGCGATCGCCGCGGCGGGCATGCCGAGCAATTCGGTCAGCACGTCCGAGGTGTCCGCGCCCAGAGCGGGTGCCGGCCGCATTTCGGGTGGTGGGCCATTGCTGAAATGCGGCTGGATGGCGGGAAGCTTGATCGATCCGATGACCGGGTGCTCCAGCGTCGCGATTGCCCCCCGGGCCGCATAATGGGGATCAGCGGCGATATCTTTTGGCGTGTAGATCAGGCTGTGCGGCAGGCCGTTCGCTTCCATGATCCGGACCACCTCGGCGGCCGGCCGGGCTTTGATCCAGTCGGCGACGATGCCGTTGATCTCGTCGTAATTCTCGACACGGCGGATATGCGTTTCGAAGCGGGGCTCCTCGCCCAGCTCTGGCCGCCCGATTGCCGTGCACAGCCGCTTGAAGACGTTGGTCGCCGCCACCGTCAGCGCGACATATTGTCCGTCACCGCTGAGATAATGATCGCCGGGAGCAGCGGCAAAATGACGATTTCCAGACCGCTCCCGCTCGAGCCCGAGTTTGTCGTAGGCGGTAATCATCACGTCGGTGAAGCGGAACACCGCCTCGAACAGCGACAGGTCGATCTGCTGGCCCCCGCCGCCGCGCGCATCGCGTTCGTACAGGGCGATCATGATCGAGAACGCGCCGAGCAACGCTGACTGATAATCGGCAAGGGCGGTTCCCGGCCGCACCGGCGGCCGATCCGGATACCCGGTCATATTCAGAAAGCCCGCAAACGCCAGCGAGATGCGATCATAGGCTGGCCGCTCGGCATTGGGTCCGGTCTGACCGAAACCGGATATGCTAAGCATGACGAGGCGCGGATTGAGCTCCTTCAGCACGTCGTAATCGAGCCCCCAGCGGATCATCGTGCCCGGCCGAAAATTCTCGACCAGCACATCAGCGTGCGCGACCAGCTCGCGGAGCACCGCCTGCCCCTCGGGCTTGCGCAAATCCAGCGTCACCGACCGCTTGGAGCGACCTTCAACGTTCCAGTAAAGGCTCTCTTCCCCGACGAACGGGCCTGAATGCCGGATCGGATCTCCGGTTCCGGGGGGCTCGATCTTGATTACCTCGGCGCCGAAATCGCCCAACAGCGTCGCCGCGACCGGCCCGGCGATCATCGTGCCCAGTTCGATCACCCGGATACCCGCAAGCGGGCCGCCGCGATCTTCTCCCTCCGCCACCGTCGTCAGGCCCGGCCCGCTACCGCGGCTGGCGGCACGGGGATGTTGAACAAGCGGGCCGCGTTAAGGCCGACGATCTTGGCGGTATCCTCATGCGTCAGATCCTTGGACCAGGACTTGATCGCCTTTTCACTGTTCGGCCACGAACCCTCGACGTGCGGATAATCATTGCCCCACAAAAGATTTTCGACACCAATGCGAGCCAAAAGCTCGATGCCGACAGGATCGGTTTCGAAGCTGGCATGGCCGTGCATCCGGAAATATTCCGATGGCTTGTACTTCAGCTGCGGCGATACCCAGAAGGCGAAGCTTTCCTGCCCGTGGTCCATCGCCCACAGGGCATAAGGCAGCCAGCCAGCGCCCGCTTCGATCGTGGCGAAGTTGAGTTTGGGGAAGCGATCGAACACCCCCGAGCTGCACAGCTGCACGGTCGGCTCCAGCACCGTGTTCATTGCATGGACGACATAGTTGATAATTGCGCCGCCATCGCCGCTCGCGGTGCGGGGATCCTTGCCCGTGCCGGCGTGAAACGTCACCGGCAGGCCGGTCTGGCTGAGGCTATCCCAGATCGGATCGAACACCGGCTGGTTGTAGCTCGCGCCCTTCACCAGCGGCGGCATCATCACGAATTTGAAGCCGCGATCCGCCGACCGCTCAATCTCCTTGACTGCGGCCGGGATGTCGGCGGGCGCAACGCAGGCCGCCGGAAAACTGCGGCTGTGACCGCCGAAAGCCTCGAACGCCCAGTCGTTCCAGGCGGCGCACATCGCCACATTGAGTTCGGGATCGGGCGACTGCCAGTTGGTCAGCCCCTTGTTGGGAAACACGATTTCGGCATCGATGCCATCGTAATCCATGTCCCGGTAACGGTCCTGGGTAAACCCGCCCTGGTTCTGGAACATGGCGCCCTTGGTCTTGTCGAGCGCCGGTCGTTCGCCGCTGTCGCCGACCGTCTCGATAAAGGCAGTGACGGCGACGGATTCGTCGCGCGGCGCCTCGCGAATCCGCGACGGGCGGATGCCTTCGGCGACGAACCATTTGCGTCCCTTCTCGTCGACCTTGACGTGGGGCAGGCGATCGCGAAACCGGGGCTCGATCCGCGCCGACCAGACGTCGAGCGGTTCATTCACATGCCCGTCGGCAGAGACGACGAAATATTCTTTCAGCGCCGACTTGTCCGGCGCGATATCGGGTGCCGACTTCGACTCCGGATCTTGCACAGTTGCCATGTGAGCCTCCACAAATGATATATCTGATATACGGTTTACGGCGTAGCGCGTCAACGCCCCATTTCGTGCCGCCCGCAGTCAAGGCGATATTCGCCAAGGGCTGGCGCTGGCGCCAAGTCGTTCGGCCCCCCGCGGAACGCAGCAGCGATCGGAACCGGAAGCGAAGGAAGGCCAGCGCCTGCAAGTGTGTTCGCGTCCAGCAGCCCGCGCGCGCGAAAATGCGGATCGGCGAGCGCCTCGCGCAGATCGACAATGATCGAACAGCAGACATCGCGGCCCGCAAACAGCGCTGCCCACTCGTCGCCGGTGCGGGTGGCGATGCGGGCGGCGACCGCGCGTGTCGCGCGCGCCGGTTCCGCCGTCTCGGATCGCCATTCGGGTTCGAGCTCAATGGCATCACAGAACGCGCCCCAAAACCGATCCTCGAGCGGCGCCGCCGCGACGAAGCGGTCGTCACCGGTTCGATAGATGTTGTAGCGCGGCGATCCGCCGGTGAGGAGGTCGCTGCCACGCGTGGGCCACTCGCCGGCGAACAGGCCATTGCCAAGGCCCCAGTAAGCGAAGGTGAGCATCGAGTCGCCCATGGCGATGTCGAGCGTGGCGCCTTCGCCGGTGGCGTCGCGCCGCCGTAGCGCCAGCAGGATGTTGAGCAGGGCGGGCAAGGTGCCCCCGGCGATGTCAGCCGCCAGGATCGGCGGCAGGACCGGAGCACCGTCCGCGCCGCAGGTCAGGCCGAGCAGGCCGGTTTCGGCCATGTAGTTGAGATCGTGCGCAGCTATGCCGCTCTTGGGACCAGACTGTCCCCAGCCTGTAATCGAACAATAGATAATTGCGGGATTGATCGCCCGCACCGCATCGGCACCGAGACCGAACCGCGCCATGACGCCCGGGCGAAACTGCTCAATGACGATGTCGGCGCGTTCGATCAACGGGCGGAGCGTCGCGACCACGCCGGGTTGCTTGAGATCGATTGCCAGGCTGCGCTTGCCGCGGTTGAGCAGATGAAAATTGACGCTGTCGGCATCCACCTTGGGCTCGTATGAACGCATCTCGTCGCCTTGCCCCGGGCGTTCGATCTTGATCACTTCGGCCCCGGCTTCGGCCAGCATGAGACTTGCCAGCGGCCCGGGCAGCAAGGTGCTGAAGTCGAGCACCAAAAGCCCCTCGAGCGGCCTCACCTCAACGATTCTCGATCATCGCGCCGCGCTTCATGTCCCGGACCGGATCATGTCCGCACACCGCTCTCCGATCATCATGCAGACCGAATTGGGGTTCCCCGATGGGATACTCGGGATGACCGAACCATCGGCGATGCGCAGCTTGCCGATCCCGCGCACACGCAACTGGGAATCAACGACGGCATTGTCGTCGCTGGCCGCTCCCATCCGGCAAGTTCCCACATGATGGTAGCCAGTGCTCGCGGTGGCGCGGATATGGTCTTCCAGTCCCTGATCGCTTTCCTCCGTCAGGTTCGGCTGAAGCGGTTTGCTGCCGAGCGCGCGCAGTGGCGCCGCGTCGCCGATCCTGCCGATCAGCCTGAGGCCCTCGACGGCGGTCTGCATGTCGCGCGGGGAGGAGAAGTAGTTGGGCGCGATGTGCGGCGCGGCGCGGGGATCAGCCGATGCGATGCGGACGCTACCCCGGCTCTCGGGCCGGTTCTGATAGAAGGCGATCTGGAAACTCGATTCCGGCAACAGCTTTCCCGAATAATCGCTCGCTTCAAACGGCATGAAGAAGATCTGGATGTCGGGATCGTCCAGCCCTTTGCGGGTATGGGCAAAGGCGCCGGCCAGCGCCGCGCCGACCGCGAGTGGCCCGGTGCGATTGACAATATAGCGCAGCCCGGCAAGTCCTTGCGAAACGAAATTGCTCATCGTCGCATTGAAGGTGTGCGGACTCGTCGTCGTGTAGGATCGCTTGGGCAGGATGTGGTCCATCAGATTTTCGCCGACGCCGCGCAGTTCGTGGGCGACGGCAACCCCGCTGGCGCCAAGCACCGCTGCGGGACCAATGCCCGACAGCTGCAACAACTGCGGCGTTGCGAACGAGCCGGCGGCAAGCACGATCTCGCGCCGCGCGCGGGCGCGATATTGCTGGCCGCCACGCTCATAAAGGACCGCGGACGCCTCACGACCGTCCAGCTCGATCTTGGTGGCGAGCGCATCGGTGACGATGTGGAGGTTCCGGTTGCGGCGCGCTGGTTTCAAATAGGCGGTCGCGGTTGAGGATCGCCGGCCTTTCCAGGTGGTCAGCTGGTAATAGCCGGCACCGGCAATATCGCGCCGGCAAAAATCCGGCGTACGCGGAATGCCGACTTCGGCTGCGGCATCGAGGAAGGCTTCGGCGAGCGGGTTCACCCAGCGCGAGTCTTCGACCCCGACGGGCCCCTGATCGCCATGAAACTCGTCCGCGCCGCGCTGCTGGCGCTGCGATTTCCGAAAGTAGGGCAGGACGTCTTCGTAGGACCAGCAATCGGCGCCCATCTGTCGCCAGACCGCATAGTCGGACGGCGTGCCGCGCACATAGATCATGCCATTGACCGAACTCGAGCCGCCCAGCACCTTGCCGCGTAGCGCCGAAATGCGGCGACCGCCGAGGTTTGGTTCAGGATCGGTCTCGAAATGCCACATGAACTTCGGGTCGGGCAGC
>JAYVWX010000085.1:0-8223 GCA_043785715.1 Novosphingobium sp.
AAATCGGTCTGCCCTGCGGACTGGCCCACCTCCGGCCCCTCCCGCCCGCGGGAGGGGTTAGGGGAGGGGTTGTTAGGGGTGGGATCGGGCAACAAGCCCTCCCCCAGCCCCTCCCGCAAGCGGGAGGGGAGTTTACGGAAACGGGTATGTCCTAGTGGTCAAAATCACACGGTTGGTACCCGCGCGAGCGGGACGCTAATGACCGGGATGGCGTGGAAAGAGGACATCCGGGAATCAACCCCACTGCGGATATTGGCGCTGACCGTCACATGATCCTACCCGTCATTTCGGACTCTACAACGAGCTCGCCGGAATTTGTTCGCATGACAGTGTAGTCAAGCCCATCGTAGGCGAGCGCTCCAACGATCTTGCCGTGACATTTCAAGTTCCCTGTGGCCTCATCGCGAGAAAGGGTGACGATAGAATCAGTTTGCAGAAAGCGGTTATCGAGTTTCGCGAGGACTTCTGGATCGTCGCAGCCAAGATTTTCCCCGCATCCCGAGATAGTGAACAGCGCCCCGCACAGCAAAATGGTATTCCGCATTTCAACTCCCCCACAGTCCGAAAATCAGCACCTAAACGAAAAATCTGCCTACGGCCAAGATACTCACAATCGCTTTAATCGACATACGAAACCAGCGCCGAAAGTCCGTAATCGAGTCGCTCGCCGCCATAGCGCCGTTGGGTACCAAGCGTGTGGTTTTCACCACTAGATCGCGTCGTCGTCGCGCTCGCCGGTGCGAATGCGCAGCGCGCTTTCGATGTTGGTAACGAAAATCTTGCCATCGCCGATGCGACCGGTCTGCGCCGCTGCCGCGATCGCCTCAACCGTGCGTTCGGCCAGACTGTCGGGGACAACGACTTCAAGCTTCACCTTGGGCAGGAAATCGACAACATATTCGGCCCCGCGGTACAGTTCGGTGTGGCCCTTTTGCCGCCCAAATCCCTTGGCCTCGGTCACGGTAATGCCAGAGACGCCGACTTCGTGAAGCGCTTCCTTCACCTCGTCGAGCTTGAATGGTTTGATAATCGCCTCGATCTTCTTCACGGTTTTCGAACCCCTGCACAGGAAGCCGGCCGCGTGGGTGTCGGGGCTGGTCATCATGATGCCTTTGACCAATCCATCAAGAATCGTGCCAAGGCAAGTGACTGCCGTTAGGCCAAGGTGACGCCGCCGAAAAGAGCGCATTTGCAGGATACGTGCAGAGCCGGCATGCAAACTTGCTTTTCCTTTGGCAGGAAACGTGGAGGCTTGCCTGGAAATCAGTCAAGCCCTGCCAAAAAATTGGGCATCAGAGCCGCAGGCCGGTCATCTCCGGCAGTCCGGCCATCAGGTTGAGGTTCTGCACCGCGGCCCCGCTCGCGCCCTTGCCGAGGTTGTCGAGCACCGCCACCAGCCGGGCCTGGCCGGCGTCCTGGGCGGCGAACACATGCAGATCGAGCCGGTCGCTCGGGCTCATCGAGCGGCGCAGCAGCAACTCGTCGGGCGCATCGTCATGCACGGTGACGAGCGCGCTGCCGGCGTAGAAGTCCGCGAGGCCGCGCCGCAGCGCATCTGGGGAGCCGGCCAGCGGCATCGCGGCAAGCGGCAGCGGCACCTCGACCAGCATCCCGCGATGCGCCGGAACCACCGACGGCGCGAACAGCGGGGGCAGGCTGAGGCCGCAGTGCACTTGCATTTCCGGCACATGCTTGTGCCCGAGAGCAAGGCCGTAAGTGCGAAAAGCGATGTCGGGATCGTCCTGGAACCGGGCGATCAGCGTCTTGCCGCCGCCCGAATAGCCGGACACCGCATTGACGGTGTAGGGCCAGTCGCCTGGCAGCAGCCCGGCGCGCACCAGCGGCGCGATCAGGGCGATGAACCCGGTGGAATAGCAGCCGGGATTGCTGATCCGCGCCGCCGAAGCCACGGCCTGGCAGCCGACCACTTCGGGAAAGCCGTAGGTCCAGCCTTCCGCGACCCGGTGGGCGCTGGACGCATCGATGATCCGCACTTGCGAGCCCTCGGCCAGCGCCACCGCTTCGCGCGCGGCGTCGTCAGGCAGGCAGAGGATGGCGAAGTCCGCCGCATGAAAGGCATCGCGTCTCGCGCCCGCCAGTTTGCGCTCGGCCTCGCCCAGCACCAGCAGTTCGCAGTCGCCGCGCCCCTCCAGCCGCTCGGCGATCTCGAGCCCGGTGGTGCCGGAAGCGCCGTCGATGAACACCCGCATGGTCATAGCGGCGCCGCCAGCCGGTCCAGCGCCACATAGCCCACCGGTCCATTTTCGCCGCCCGCCTGGCCCCAGGTCCAGGCTCCGGCAATGTCGAGCACCGCGAAGGCGGAGCCCGGTGCAAGGATTTCCAGCACTTGCGCGTCGGCACGCGAGGCGGCCAGCAGGGGCGCACCGCCATCGCAGATCCGCCGCGGTTGGGGCACGGCATAATGCGGCACGAAATAGCGGCCCGCGAAACGAATGTCCGCAAGATCGCCGCGCACCGGCGTGTGCCGGGGATCATCTATCCGCATCGGTCCGCGCAGGGCGAAACTCTTGCCATCCAGATTCGGCGTGCCACCCAAACTATTTCCCGTTCAATGCCCGCAAAGCGCGCGGCTATACCGGTACCGGAGAGATAGGCAAGCTGGCGAGCGGCCGGCGACCCCGAGACGTCGCCAGCCTGGCTTGAACAATCGTGCGATATCAATCATGGCCGGTGTCTTCAGCAGCAAGAGGCGCAAGATGGCTAGCGACCGGGTTCTCGAGCTCGACGGCGTGCATAATTTCCGCGATTTCGGCGGCTATCCGGTTGCCGGGGGCGGGCGGTTGAAGCGTCGGCTGCTGTGGCGCTCGGGCCAGCATCACGGGGCGAGCGATGCCGATCTGGTGAAGATTGCCAAGCTGGGGCTTGCCGATATCTTTGACCTGCGCTCGTCGAAGGAGCGCGAAATCCATCCTTGCCGCCGTCCGCCGGGCTCTGCCGCCATCGTGCATGTTGGCGGTGATCCCGCCGGAATTGCCGCGCCGCATGTGGCCGCTGCCGCGAGCACCGAACAGCGGGATGCGGCCTCCACCCGTGCGGCCATGCAGCGCAATTACGGCGCGATCGCCTTCCGGCCCGAACTGATTGACATGACCCGTCGCTATCTCGGCGTACTGGCCCAGGGCAGGGGGCCGAGCCTGGTCAATTGCATGGCGGGCAAGGACCGCACCGGCATTGCCGTGGCGATGGTCCAGCTGGCGGCCGGCCTTCACCGCGACGATGTGATCAGGGATTATGTGCTGACCAACACCGCCGGCGACGTCGAGGCGCGGATTGCCGCAGGCGCGCAGTCATTCAAGGCGATGGCCAGGCAGATGGACGGTGAGGCCTTGCGGGTCATCATGGGCGTGGACGCGAAATATCTAGAGGCGGCTTTTGCCGCGATTGACGAAAGGTACGGGTCGGTGGACGGGTACTTGCGCGAGGTTCTGGGGGTGGATGATGCGCTGCGAGGCAGGCTGATAGAGGTGCTGGTAGAGAGGTAATCAATCCCTCGCCTGCTCCTTGGCAGGCTCAGGATGAGCGGGAGGGGTGTTACAAAAATGCTTTCATATCGGCGACAAACCGCTCGAACTGGTCATGGTGCAGCCAGTGGGCGGCGTTCTCGTATTCGATTACCCGCGCGGTCGAGAAGTGCGCCAGCCGCCCGTCGCGCTCGGGGTTCGAGGCCCAGCTGTCGGCGCCGTAGAGCAGCAGCATCGGGCAGGTGATCCCCTCCCACAGTTGGTCTAGCTCGGCATAGGTAATGTCGCCCAGCGGCCAGACATTGAGGTAATTGTCGAATTTCCAGCTGTAGGTGCCATCCTCATTGCGGATGGCGCCGTGGATGGTGAGGTGGTGCGCCTGTTCGTCGCTGAGATGGCCGTTCTCCTCCTTCATCCTGGTATAGGCGGCCTCCAGTGAAGGATAGCGGCGGGGCAAACGGCCGGCCGCCTTGCGCTTGTCGCCGATCCAGTTGCGCAAGCGGTTCGCGGTGCCGGCGGCCTCGTTCTCCGCCCGGATCTTGGGCGAGGGGCCAAGCCCTTCGATGTTGACCAGCTTGCGCACTTTCTCGGGGTAGAGCCCGGTGTAGCGGGTGGCGATATTCCCGCCGAGCGAATGGGCGATAACGGTAACCTGATCGTAGCCCAGCGTGTGGACCAGCTGAGCGAAGTCGTAGACGAAGGCGTCCATGACGTAATTGCCGTCGGCCGACCAGGCACTGTCCCCGTGACCGCGGAGGTCGGGGGCGATGATGTGCCAGTCCCCGCGCAGCGCCTGCGCCACCCAGTCCCAGCTGCGGCAATGGTCGCGGCCGCCGTGCTGGAGGATCAGCGGCGGCGCATCGGGATTGCCCCAGTCGACATAATTCATGCGCAGGCGCTGCGAGATAAAGCTTTGCGAAGTGGGTCCGGCAAGAATCATGGCGGCAAAATCGCCCGGACTGACCGCCGCGTCAATCGCTCTGTCAGAATTCCAGTTCCAACGCCACGCGCAGCTGGCCGTCGGCATCGTCCTTCGCCTTGGCAACGGCGAACAAATAGCCGAGTTCGACCCCCACTTCCGGCCCGAGCCCCTCGATCTCGTATTTCACCACGGGGCCAATGAAATGTTCGGCGCGCGGCAGTAACTGCTCGGTGGTGCCAAGATCGCCGAACGCCTGGACGCCCAGCCGGAACTCGTCGAAAGCCTCGACGTCGGCCGAGGCAGCGTAGCCGAATTCGACCGGCTCGCTCGACA
This sequence comes from Novosphingobium sp., assembly GCA_043785715.1. Classification (GTDB taxonomy): domain Bacteria; phylum Pseudomonadota; class Alphaproteobacteria; order Sphingomonadales; family Sphingomonadaceae; genus Novosphingobium. The sequence continues at coordinate 4,738 of JAYVWX010000085.1, forward strand.
CCAGCGGCTTTTCCGCGATCAGATTGAGCCGCAAGTCGAGCGGTCCGCGCTTGTGCTGCATCAGCAGTTTGGCTTCCAGTTTGTCGGGCCCGTGCAAGCCGATGGCATATTCACCGTAAATCGCAAAATCGAGTCCACCGGCCTTGCCGAGATGGTAAATCGCCTCGATCGCAACCTCTTCCGCCCGCCTTGAAAAACCGGGTTCCGTTTCAAATTCGGCGAGCACGCCGATCCTCAGGCGATTGTTCAGTCCGTATGCTGCTTCCAGCTTGAGCACATCTTCGCCATTGTCAGCCCCGCCGGTCAGCCTGTCATAGCGCGACTCGAATTCAAACGTGCCGGCATCTACGGTCGCGCCATAAACCTCTTCGCCAAGTCCTGGCGCGGCCAGGCAGGGCACAGGAAGACAGCAGGCGAGCATCGCGCCAAATATAAATTTCCTCACTCCCGGTAGCTCCCCTGAGCTTATTGCGAATAATTCGCATCCGGTAATGCGAATTATTCGCATGTGCAAGTGGGGCCGTGCGGTCTCTATCGAGGGGCGGCGGAAATCGCTAACCGCTTAAACCGGCTCTGGCAATCTGCCGCCGCCGCCTCTATCTGCCGCGCCAATCGGAGAAAATTCATGGCGATTCACACCACCCGCATGCTCATCATCGGTTCCGGAGCGGCCGGACTCACCGCCGCGATCTACGGTGCGCGTGCCGGGATGGAGCCGATTGTGGTGCAGGGTTTGCAGCCCGGCGGGCAGCTGACCATCACCACCGATGTCGAGAATTATCCCGGCTTCCGCGACGTTATCCAGGGGCCGTGGCTGATGAAGCAGATGCAGGCGCAGGCCGAGCATGTCGGTACCCGCATGATGTGGGACACCATCACCTCGGTCGATCTTGCCGGGGCCGGAAAACCAGGAACGGCGTTCCGCGCGATCGGTGATGGCGGCGATGTCTATGAGGGCCAGACCCTGGTCATCGCCACCGGTGCGCAGGCGAAATGGCTCGGCGTGCCGGGTGAGGAGCAGCTCGGCGGCAAGGGTGTGTCGGCCTGCGCCACCTGCGACGGCTTCTTCTATCGCGGCAAGAAAGTGGTGGTGATCGGCGGCGGCAATACCGCGGTCGAGGAGGCGCTCTACCTCACCAATCATTCGCCCGACGTGACGCTGATCCATCGCCGCGATTCGCTGCGCGCGGAAAAGATTTTGCAGGACCGGATGTTCGCCAATCCGAAAATCACCGCGGTGTGGAACAAGAAGGTCGACTACTTCATTGGCGATCCGCTGGCCGGCGGGCTGACCGGCGTCGCGCTCACCGATACGGTGACCGGCGATTCGTCCGAAATCGCCACCGACGGCGCCTTTGTCGCTATCGGCCATGCCCCGGCGACCGAATTGTTCAACGGCAAGCTGGAGATGAACGACAGCGGCTACCTGCTCGTCGAACCCGGCACGCCGAATACCGCGATCCCCGGGGTGTTCGCCTGCGGCGATGTTATGGACCACATCTACCGCCAGGCGGTGACTGCGGCGGGCACTGGCTGCATGGCCGCACTCGATGCTGAGCGCTTCCTGGCCGAGCGCGAATTCGCCGCCCACAAGGCGGCGGCAAGCGCCCCGGCCTAACCGCGCCGCCCGGCCAGCCGCAGAATCGCAAAGCCGAGGATCGCAGAAGCGAACGATCCCGCCAGTACGCCGAGCTTGGCCTGCTCGACCAGATCAGGCCGGTCCGGGAAGGCCAGCGCGGCAATGAACAGGCTCATGGTGAAGCCGATCCCGCACAGCGCCGCCATGCCCCATAGCTGGACCCAGCTCGCGCCGGCCGGACGCTGCGCGAAACCAAGCCGCTCGGCGGCGTAAATCGCGCCGAGGATTCCGGTCTGCTTGCCGATGAATAGCCCGGCGGCGACCGCGAGGGGCAGCGGGGAAAGCAGGCCGCCCGGTCCGGCAGAAGTCAGGCTGGTCCCGGCATTGGCGAAGCCGAACAGCGGCACGATCAGATAGGCGTTCCACGGCGCCAGCGCATGCTCCAGGCGCAGCAGCAGGCTGTCCCCCTTGCGGTTGAGACCGAGCGGTATGGCAAAGGCGGCGGCGACTGCGGCGACCGTGGGATGTACACCCGAATTGAGTGTGCAATACCAGACCAGCGTGGCCAGGGCGGCGAATGCCCAGCCGTTGCCCGCCCGCAGCCGGTTGAGCGCGGCCATGGCGCTTAGGCACGCCAGCGCCCCGGCGAGCCAGATTATGCTTACGCCCGCCGTATAGACCAGCGCGATGATCGCCACCGCGCCGACATCGTCGACAATCGCAACTGTCAGCAGAAACAACCGCAGCGATGCCGGGGCTCGCCGGCCCAGTAGCGCCAGCACGCCCAGGGCGAAGGCGATGTCGGTGGCTGCCGGAATCGCCCAACCGGCCCGCAGCGACCCGTCGCTGCCGCCGAATACGAGGAACAGAACGGCGGGCACCGCCATACCGGCTGCCGCAGCCAGCACCGGCAGCCGCCGCCGCGCGGCGCTGGAAAGCTCGCCCTCAAGCAGCTCCCGTTTGATTTCGAGGCCGGCGGCAAAGAAAAACAGCGCCATCAGGCCGTCGTTGATCCAGTCATGCCCGGTCACCAGCGCCGCGATCGGTGTCCACGGCAACCGCGCATGAAAGGCCGCGTGATAGCCTGCGGCCCACGGCGAATTGGCGAGCAGCATCGCCGCCGCTGCCGCCAGCATCAGCAAGACGCCCGCAGCCGCTTCGCCGCCGGCAGATTTGATCACGGCGCTGGCGAGCCGATTGGCAGGATGGCGGCTTTTCGACAGGTCCGGTAAACTCCTCATCGGGCTCAACATGTGTGTTTTACATAAACCATTGCAAATCTTCCTGAAGTCAATAGGTACTGCATTTCGGGAAAAGCCTGGGGAGGCTTAACAGGGTCGTGGTTGAAGGGGCGCTTTTAGGCATAGCGCAGCTATTGCGCTGGATGCTGGTGGCAGAGCACGAGTTGCTGCTCTTCGCCGCGTTTTTCTTCATTGCGAGTGCGGTGGATGAAGCTGCAGTTGATATTTCCTGGCTATGGCTGCGGCTTAACGGGCATTCGGGCACCGGTGTCGTGCCGCATGGGTTGACTGAGTCCGCCTTGCTCGGGCCCGCCGCGATTCTCGTTCCCGCCTGGCACGAGGATAAGGTCATCGGCTCCATGATCGGCCATACGCTCGCTGCCTGGGGCCAACGCGACTTCACGCTTTATATTGGCTGCTATCGTAACGACCCCAAGACCCTCGCCGCAGCAGCCGCCGCCGCGGGCGGGGATGCTCGGGTGCGGATCGTGGTCAACGGCATCGGTATTATGTAGCAAACGCACCAACACAAAGATAGATGTAATCGCCTGCGATGTGTAATGTCCGCATATGGCAAACCTCACCGTCAACGGCCTCATTCGCAAGCGATCCGAAATCGCCGGGCGCATTCAGGCGCTGCACGAAGAGGCTGGCAGGCTGATCGCG
>JAYVWX010000086.1:0-14435 GCA_043785715.1 Novosphingobium sp.
GCATGGCTCACCCCGCCGGACACCCCGGCATTGACCCCGAACGGCAATTCGCCGCCAATCCCGAGATTGAGGCCGACGGTCGTGTTGGAAAACGCCGCCTGCTTCATCACATCGCGCCGCGCGAACAGGCTGACTGAGGCAATCGCGGATTTGGCGACGACGTGTTCATAGGTCGCCGCCCCGCCCAGCTGCCAGCCGCGGAAGCCGTCGCCAAAGGCTGAATCGGTGTGGCGGCCGTCGATCTGCAACCCGATCCGCTGGCTTGGGCCAAGATCGTGCTGCAGGCCGAGTTTTGCGCCGAACTGGCGAGCAGCCAGATTGCCGCCATACCAGCGGTACAACACGACACCCTGAAGCGTCAGATTGGTTCTGGCGCCCAGCCGCCATTCCGGACCGGCGGCCAGCTGGACCGAATAGTCATCGGCCTGTTTACCTTTGTAATTAACCATGGTGGCATCGAGGTCGGCGACGATTGCGGTGCGTTCCGAGGTCGGCAGGCGCAGGCTGCCATAGGTGCTCGCCGTCAGCCCGGTCCCCGAGCGCGCCCGCGCGGTGTCGTCGAGCGAGATCGGAAGACGGTCCGGGCCGAAATTGATATCGACCGTCTGCGCGCTGGTCGCCGAATTGATGTTGGTGTCGGGCGCCAGTCCGAAATCGAAGCCGAACTGCCAGCTGCGCTTGCTGCGGATGATGCTGCGGGCGCTGCTGATCGCGCGGGCGATTTCCTCGGGCAACTGTTTGTCGTTCTGGGCCAGCCGCAGATGATAGTCCGCCGCCGGCATGTCGCCCTGCGCCATCAGCGCCTTGGCGAGCTCCAGGCGGACCCGGGTTTCACCGGGCCGGTCCTTGAGGATATAACGGAACCGGCGTGCCGCAGCCTTGGGATTGCCGGTTTCCAGCGCGATCATGCCCTCGAGGAAATTGTACGGGACGGTCATCCCCGGCGCATGGCGGAGCGCCGCGACGAGAGGGCGGGCCTCGGCGTATTTTTTGTCCATAACCATCCGGGTGGCAATCGTCAGCAGCTGCTGAGCGGAGAATCGAAAGCTGCACACGCCGGCTTCGCAATGGGGAATGCCGCTCGCCGGCTCGGTCTTTACCGGGGCGATATCCATGCTGATCGGTTGGAGCGACAGTTCCTCGCTATGCGCGGCGGTCGCGAGCAGGCCGTGCGCCATCGCCAGGGCCACGGCGGCCCCGCGGCGCTGCGCTTTCGGCGGCATTATTTCTTGCCGACGAAGGCACCGAGAACATCGATCCGCTCGTCCGGATTGCCGCCGACGATATGGAACCCACCGCCGACTTCCTGGGCTGCCGGCCCGTAGAACGCGCCGTCGATGCTGGAGCCGGCAACCGCGACATTGCGCACGGTGCCGTCGGTATTGGTGAAAGTGGCGGTCTGGAATTGGCCCTTGAACCCGCCGAAATCTCTCATGTTGATAGTGCCCGAACCGGCGGCGGCAAATGTCGCGCCGGCGTTCAGAACGGTGGATCGCGGCCCAGTGTAATAGTCAAAGAACGGCGCGGTCACGGTGCCGGTGAGGGCCAGCTGGAACGTATTGGCCCCGAAGTTGACGTTGACCTTGGAAGTTCCCGTCATCCACTGGAAGTAGGTCGGCAGAACCTGCGTGCCGGAGATATCCTGGCCGTCGAGCGTCGGGTTGAACACCAGCGACGACAGCATCGATCCGGTGTAGGTGCCGGTCCCGGTCGTGGGGACTGCCGTATTGCCGGTCAGTTCGCCATAGGCGAATGCGCCGCGTTCGAGAGTATGTTCGATCTGGAAGAGGTCGGTGGTGCCGTCATTGGCAGTCTTGAACTTGTAGGCGTTACGCACATAGCCCGCATACGTGACGTATTGGGTTTCGGTACCCGGCTTGAGGTAGAACATGCTGGCCGCCTGATAGGTACTGCCGGGCTCTCCCAAGGGCGGGGTATCGTTTGTGCCGCTGGAGACGAAGCCGCTTCCGGACCGGTCATAGGGGGACAGCGGATTGCCGTCGCCGGCCTGCAGATAGCGCAGGTTGGGGTTGGGCAGGTCGGGCGTACCCCATTGCGGATCTTTGTTGCCGCCGAAGTCGGTGCGGCTGGCCGGGTCCTGGAAACGGGTGTTGGCCACGGCGCCGGAAAGCGGATCCTTGACCTGCAAGATGAAGGTCGCATCGCGCGGGTCGTAAGCAATGGAAATGCCCGAATCGCGGACGGTCGACGCGTGGCCGGCGAACAGCTGAGCCTGCTGGTTATTCTTTTGCCGATCGTCGGTGATGTATTCGAAAACCTGGCTGGCGCCGACACCGACATAGGTTTTCGCTTCAGTCGGAGCGACGAAAGTATGGGTGGAGGTGCTGCCGGTGGAACCAACACCACCAGCGCCGCCCAACGGGTTCGGCGTGCTGCCAAGCGTCTGCGTCCCGCCGCCACAGGCTGCAAGCAAAGTGGTGCTGGCCAATAAAAGATACAAACGCATGCGCCATTCCCCGTCCTGATTGCAAGGACAAGGGCTAAGGCGATAAGGTTAAAGTGGAGTAAATACCGGGGCTAAGCGATTACAGGTGGCCCCCCGATAATTGCCCCTCGGCGCGCTGCTAGAGTATTTCCGTTCTGAATTGAATCGCATCTCCCTCTCCCCTCGAGGGGAGAGGATACGAAGGCTTGGCGCGAACGCGCCTAGACGGAGTTGGCGAGGGGTGGTCCGTCCTATCGATAGGGCGGGCCACCCCCACCCATCCTCCCCCTCAAGGGGGAGGGGTCAAGTGGCTCAATGGTAAACGGAATGACTTTTATATGCGACGGGAAGCGATGGTGCTGCACCAGGGCCGCCGCGGCGCCGCACCCTGGCACAAGGCGGCGGTTTGACCGGCTGGAGCGAGCATCGGCGCTGGCGGCGGTGTCAGCGGCCTTTGAATGCCGGCTTGCGCTTCTCACCGAACGCCGTGACGCCCTCGGCGAAATCCTGCGTCCGGCTGGCGTCGCGCTGACCCAACCGCTCGTTGATCAGCGCGGTCTCCAGACTGGCATCCTCGGCCGCCCAGGCGTTACGCTTGATCAGCGCCAGCGAGGCCGGACCGCCGGCGAGGCCCAGGGCGATTTCCATCGCCGCGCTTTCCACCTCGTCGTCGGGCACCAGCTTCGTCACCAGACCCCAGTCGAGCGCCTGCTGGCCATAAAGCCGCTCACCCAGCAGCATCAGCTGCATCGCGCGCACGCGGCCAACGGCGCGGCTGAGCAGCCACGACGAACCGCCGTCCGGCACCAGCCCGACATGGCGGAAAGCCTGCAGGAAATAGCCGCCCTCGCCGCAGACGATGATGTCGCCCGCCATGGCGATGCCCGCGCCGACACCTGCGGCCGGGCCGCGGACGGCGGTGACGATGGGCAGCTCCAGGGATTTCATCGCGACGATAACGCGGTTGAAGGCGACGTCGAGCAGCGCGCCGACGTCGCGCCTCGGGTCGGTGAGCATGGCGGCGGCACTGGCGAGATTGGCGCCCGAGCAGAAGCCCTTGCCCTCGCCGGTCAGCAGGATTGCGCGCGCCTCGCCGGCCGCCCGGTCGAGCGCGGCGATAAGTTCGCGGCCCATAAGCTCGCTGCCGGCATTGAGCGTGGCGGGATCGTTGAGCGAGATCCGGGCGACGCCGGCGCTCAGCGCGTAAAGGACTTTTTCGTAGGTCATTGCTCACTTTACCTTTTCCGCCTGGGCAGGGTTAGAAGAGGGCCTGTCAGGGCAGGTCCGATCCATATCCGGCAAGCGCCTTGTCCACCCGCACATTACCGCCGGCGCCCGGGCGCACCATCCGCTCGGCACCGATGCCAAGCTGCAGCGCGTGGGGGTATGCCGCCGGACGGGCGCTGGCGTCGTCGAGCCTGGCAAACTGGTCGCCGGTAAGCCGCAGGTCAAGCGCGTCAAGGCTGCTTTCCAGCTGCTCGGGGGTGCTCGCGCCGACGAACAGGGTGGCGACGGTCGGGCGCTGCAGCAGCCAGGCGAGAGCGATCTGCGATTGGCTCGCCCCGCTCTCCCGCGCGATGTCGCCACTACAGGCAATGATGTCGTAGAGCTGGCTTTCCGGCAGCGCGGCCAGGGCGCTGCTCGGTCGCGGCATAGCTGAGATAGGCGTGCTGAAGCGGCCGTATTTGCCCGAAAGCGCGCCACCCGCCAGCGGCCCCCAGACCAGGCTGGCAAGATTCTGGTCCGCGGCCAGTGGCAGCAAATCCCACTCGCTGTCGCGGACCGCCAGCGAATAGGCAATCTGGTGTGAGACGAAGCGCTCCCAGCCGAAACGGTCGGATATTGCGAGCGATTTCATCAGCTGCCAGCCAGCGTAGTTCGAGCAGCCGATATACCGGACCTTGCCGGAGCTTACCAAGCTGTCGAGCGCAGACATCGTTTCCTCGACTGCGGTGCGACCGTCGAAGCTGTGGATCTGGAACAGGTCGATATAATCGGTGCCGAGCCGTTGCAGGCTGCGCTCGCAGGCCGCGATCAGATGATGGCGTGTGGCACCGGTGTCATTCGGGCCCGACCCGCTGCGCAGCCCGGCCTTTGTCGCAATAAGCACCTGACTGCGCCGTTTTGCCAAGATTTTACCGAGCAGTTCCTCGGAACTGGCGTAACTATTGCCGGTATCGAAGAATGCCGCACCGCGTTCGATGGCGATATCGGCGAGCCGGGCGGCGGTTTTTTCGCCGATACCCTCGGCCGGATTAGCCTCGGCACGAAAATTGGCGGCGCCCAGACCGATGACCGGCACGTTCAGCCCCGAGGCGCCCAGCGACCTGTAATCCATGTGCCCTCTGTTCCCTCTGCTGCATTGTTTGAGACGATTGCCGCTTGCGCAGTCAGGAAGCAAGCACGACGGACAAGTGCAGGAGCGGAAGGTCAGCTCGCCGCCGCATAATCTGAGACAAACCGCACCAAAATGTTTCCTACACATAACCTAATAGGTTAATTGCACCGCTCTTCCGATTCGCCAGGAGCAAAAATGCCATCATCACCGATTCAAACTCCATCCGGCTACTCCGTCAGCCGGGCAGTCGCTTTCGCCGATGTCGATGGCACGGCACTGTTGGTCAGCTCTAATGCGCCGCTGCCCGTGACAATTGGCCAAGCCGGAACTTCGCCAGTTGCTGGTTCTACCGCTGTGGGTGTAATTGCGGGGCCGTTCAGTCCGGTGTTAGGCCGAGCGGTTATACTGTCGCTTCAGGGCAGCTGGACCGGTACGATCAAAGTTGTGCGCTCGACCGATGGCGGCACGACCAAACTTCCACTCACAATCGCCAGTACCATCTGGGCACAATTCACCGCCAACTGCTGCGAAGCGGTGTGGGACGAAAGCGATGCAGCCGCACGGCTTTATCTCGACATCGGACTGGCCTCGGGTACCGTCACCTATCGGCTTGCCCAATGAGCGTTGACATCATTGCTCGGGCTCTGGCGGTCACCGCCACGCCTGTTTCATCGGTTGCTGTGGCAATTCCAACACTGCGTCTGGCATCGTCAGTCGTGATGATTCAAACCTCCGGCTATGACGTGCCTGGATCGGGCGCGGGAATCTATGCCGCCGACGCCCTCGCCAACCTTGCCCTCGCCACCGCCCATCCCCGGCTGTGCAAGGCGGACGCGAACGGGCGCTATTTCCGGCTGGTCAGCCCGAACCCGAACGTCTGCATGTTCGGGGCCAAGGGCGACGGCATCGCGGACGACACCGCCGCCATTCAGGCCGCGTTCGACGCCTACAAGACGGCCAATGGTTCGATCCCTTCGACCGGCATGACCATTCATGTGCCGACCGGAACCTATCTCGTCACATCCTCGCTCAGCATGTGGTCCGGCCAGCGCCTGGTCGGGGATGGGTCCAGTTCGATCCTCAAGGGTTCCGGCGCAATCGCCAGCCATGCGCTGGGGCTGGTCGATGCGTCACATGGCATATTTCGCAATAGCAGCATCGATGCCCTGGGGTTCGAGACCACCGGCGCGATATGGGCAATCAAGGGCGTCGCGGCAAATGTGCTCAACAGCACGTTCACCAACCTGACCTTCAACTGTGGGTTTTGCGCCAACCTTTCGACCTACACCCAAAACTGCGATCTGATCGGCTGGTATTCGCTGGGATACCCCGATCAAATCCTCAAGCTGACCGGCAATTTCAACCGGATCGAATCCTTCGACAAGGAGGCCAGCAGCGGCACCAGCACCGATCCTTATATCCTGCTGACCGGCGCGGCGGGGTTTGTCGATGGCAACTCGCTCAAGAAAATCCTGCTCGAAGGCGGCGGCAGCGTCAACAAGGTGCCCCTCAAACTCGTCAACGCGGACCTGACCACGCTTGAAGATTACTGGATGGAGGCTCCCACCACCAACGGCTATGCGATGCACCTCGATAACTCGAAGGTGAGATGCACTGGCGTCCAACTGCTTACCACGCAGGCGCTGGGCAAGGTCAAGCTTGAAAACAAGTCCGTCCTGACGTTCGAGACCTTCAACGCCTCATCCGAAGACCTCGACTGGCGCGGCTATTTCAGTATCCTCACCAGCTCGCTGCTGGTGATCGACACGCTGTACACCCGCCGGGCGGCGGACGTTCTCGGGGCCTCCGACAGCCCCCGTATCCAGCTCAACCGGGTTATCTCGACGGTCAATCTGACCACCCCGGTCGCCAATTACAGCGCCCTGTCCTATCAGGATTACACCAGCGGGCAGAACCTGCTGGTCAACCCGTCGTTCGAGGCCGGATTGTATGGCTGGGGCCTGAGCAACGGCGATGTCCCCACCTTCCCGGCATCGGAAGTCGGCCAGGGCCTGATGTATCAATGCTCATCCACCGCCGGGCACCAGTTGACGCAAAGCATCACCATCGGCGCGGGCCAGGTGGGCCGGCCGATCACCCTGCGGTTTGTCTGCAAGATCACCGGCTCGGGTATCGTCGTGCCGGTTATCTGCGGCGATGCCGATACCAACGCCTACCGGATCAACACCGGGACCGGCTGGCAGGTGATGAGCGTCACCTATACGCCGTCCACCTCCGGGGCGATGAATTTCGGCCTGTGGTGGATCGGGGTATCCGGCGCGTCGGTTCTCTATGTCGATGAGTTCTCGCTGGCCTGCGGCTCCCGCGCCCTGGTCAATCCGAGCAAATTCGGCTCGTTCGAGCTGGGACAAAAGACCTTCCTGACCGCCACCGCCGCGCCCGCCACCGGAACCTGGAAGCAAGGCGACTGCGTCTTCCGCAGCGATGCAACGTCCGGCGGCCCGGCGGGCTGGATGTGTACGGTCGCGGGCACGCCGGGCACCTGGAAAGCCATGGCGAACCTGGCATGAGTAGGGAAGGGGGCCTTGGCCTCGGGTACGCTGCGGGTGCGGACGCTGCAGGCGCTGGCAGGGTGAGCCGCTCGGGCGCAGGGGCAGCGCGAGCGGCAGCCGCTTGTCAGTCAAGATTGGGGCGCAGCCAGCGCTCCGCCGCGGCCAGATCGATTCCGCGCCGCTGCGCATAGTCTTCAAGCTGGTCGCGGCCGATGCGGGCGACGCCGAAATATTCGGCCTGGGGGTGGGCGAAATAGAAGCCGGACACCGCCGACGTCGGCAGCATCGCCTGGCTTTCGGTCAGGGTGATGCCGGCGTTGGCGGTGGCGTCCAGCAGGCCGAACAGGATCGGTTTGAGGCTGTGATCGGGGCAGGCGGGATAGCCCGGAGCGGGGCGAATACCGCGGTATTGTTCGCGGATGAGGGCTTCGTTGGTCAGCTGCTCGCCCGGCGCATAGGCCCACAGCGTCGTGCGGACATGCTGATGCAGGCGCTCGGCAAGGGCTTCGGCGAAGCGGTCGGAGAGCGCTTTGAGCAGGATATCGTTGTAATCGTCGTAGGCGGCCTTGAACCGGGCAAGGTGCGGCTCGATGCCGTGGATGCCGACCGCGAAGCCGCCGATCCAGTCACCCGCCGGATCGATGAAATCCGCGAGGCAGTAATTGGCGCGGGTGCGGCTCTTGCGGATCTGCTGGCGCAGGAAGGGGATGCGGATGTGCCGCTCTTCCTCGACCAGGTGAATCATGACATCGTCGCCGCCTGAATCCAAGGCGCGGGCGCAGGGCCAGAAGCCGCAGACTGCCTTTGCCGTCAGCCATTTTTCCGCGACGATCCGGTCGAGCATGGCCTGCGCATCCGCGTAAAGGCCGCGCGCGCTTTCGCCGACGACCGCATCGTCGAGGATCGCCGGGAAATTGCCCGCCAGCTCCCAAGCGCGAAAGAAGGGTGTCCAGTCGAAACAGGCGCGCAGATCGGCCAAATCCCAGTCGGCGAAGCTGTGCACGCCGGGGCGATCGGGCGGCGGCGCCTTTTCGCTCATGTCCGCCAGGAAGCGATTGGCCCGCGCATCGTCCAGGCTGAGCAGGATCGAGCTTTCCTTGCCGGCACGCACGTCGCGGACATGCTGATAGTCCGCCGCGGTTGCGGTGATAAAACCCCCGGCCTGGGTGTCCGACAGCAGCTGGCTGGCCACACCAACCGCGCGGCTGGCGTCGAGCACGTGGATCACCGGGCCTTCATAGGCCGGATCGATCCGCAGCGCGGTGTGGACCTTGCTGGTCGTGGCGCCGCCGATCAGCAGCGGGATGGTGAGGCCGGCGCGCTGCATTTCTTCGGCAACAGTAACCATCTCGTCGAGCGAGGGGGTGATCAGGCCAGACAATCCGATCATGTCGGCGTCTTCGTTCTGTGCGGTCTCGAGGATCGTCGTCCAGGGCACCATCACCCCAAGGTCGACCACCGCATAGCCGTTGCACTGCAGCACCACGCCGACGATGTTCTTGCCGATATCGTGAACATCGCCCTTGACCGTCGCCATGACGATCTTGCCCTTGGGCCTCGCGCCCGGTTCCTTCGCCGCCTCGATGAACGGGAGCAGATGGGCGACGGCCTTTTTCATCACCCGGGCCGATTTGACCACTTGCGGCAGGAACATCCTGCCGCTGCCGAACAGGTCGCCGACGACATTCATGCCGTCCATCAGCGGGCCTTCGATCACCTCGATCGGCCGGGCACAGGCCAGGCGCGCCTCCTCGGTATCCTCGACGACAAAGGCGTCGATGCCGCGGACCAGCGCGTGTTCGAGCCGCTTGGCGACATCCCAACCGCGCCATTCCTCGGCAGCCTTTTCCTGCGCCACATCGGTGCCGCGGAATTTTTCGGCCAGCGTGACCAGGCGCTCGGTCGCGCCTTCGTCGCGGTTGAGGATGACATCCTCGCAGGCCTGGCGCAGTTCGGGATCGATCTGGTCGTACACATCCAGCTGGCCGGCGTTGACAATGGCCATGTCCAGCCCCGCCGGGATCGCGTGGTAGAGGAAGATCGAATGCATCGCGCGGCGCACCGGCTCGTTACCGCGGAAGCTGAACGAGAGGTTTGACAGCCCGCCCGAGAAATGGACATGCGGGCAGCGCTGCCGGATTTCCTTGATCGCCTCGATGAAATCGATGGCGTAATTGTTGTGCTCCTCGATGCCGGTAGCGATGGCGAAGATATTGGCGTCGAAGATGATGTCTTCGGACGGAAAGCCGATGCCGGTGAGCAGCTTGTAAGCCCGCTCGCAGATCTCGACCTTGCGCTGCCTGGTGTCGGCCTGGCCCTTCTCGTCGAACGCCATGACCACCACCGCCGCGCCGTAGTCCATGCATTTGCGCGCGTGTTCGAGGAACGGCGCTTCCCCCTCCTTCATGCTGATCGAATTGACGATCGGCTTGCCCGACACGCATTTCAGCCCGGCCTCGATCACTTCGAACTTCGATGAGTCGATCATCACCGGCACCCGCGCGATGTCGGGCTCGGCGGCGATCAGCTTGAGGAAGGTGGTCATCGCGTGGACCGCGTCGAGCAGGCCTTCGTCCATATTGACGTCGATCACCTGCGCGCCGTTCTCCACCTGCTGGCGCGCGACTTCGACGGCCCTGGCGTAGTCATCCGCGAGGATGAGCTTCTTGAAGGCGGCCGAGCCGGTGACATTGGTGCGCTCGCCGATATTGACGAACCTGGAGCCACTTGGGCGGGCGGAAGTTTCTGCGTTCATCTTTTACTCCCCCCTCCCGCTTGCGGGAGGGGTCGGGGGTGGGTCAGTCGGAACCGGGGCGGCATCTGGATCGATAGACCCCACCCCCAGCCCCTCCCGCAAGCGGGAGGGGAGTTTAGGCCGCCAGCACGAACGGTTCCAGCCCGGCCAGCCGAGTCACCGGCTCCAGTACCGGCAGCTGGCGCGGCGGCAGCCCGGCAACCGCCTTCGCCATCGCCGCGATATGCGCCGGGGTCGAGCCGCAGCAGCCGCCGAGGATGTTGACCTGGCCGGCTTGCGCCCATTCCCCAACCAATTCCGCCGTGGTTTCCGGCATCTCGTCATAGGCGCCGAGTTCGTTGGGCAGGCCGGCGTTGGGATAGACCATGATCAACGTATCGGCGATCTCGGACAGCACCTTGACGTGGGGGCGCAGCTGGCTCGCGCCGAACGAGCAGTTCAGTCCGATTGTGACGGGCTTGGCATGGCGCACCGCGTGCCAGAAGGCCTCGACCGTATGGCCCGACAAATTGCGGCCCGACAGATCGGTCAGCGTCATCGACAGCATGATCGGCACCTCGCGGCCAAGCTCGCGCTCCAGCCGCTTGACCGCCATCACCCCGGCCTTGGCGTTGAGCGTATCGAATATCGTCTCGATCAGGATGAAGTCCGCCCCGCCCTCGATCAATGCGGCGGCCTGCTCGTGATAGACATCGACCAGCGTGTCCCAGTCGATCTCGCGGAAGCCGGGATCGTTGACGTCGGGCGAGAGCGAAAGCGTCTTGTTGGTCGGCCCGATTGCGCCGGCAACAAAGCGCAGGCGGCCATCTTTTGCCTGATATTCATCGGCAAGCCGCCGCGCCATTCGGGCCGAGGCGAGGTTGATTTCGCGCACCAGATGTTCCGCGGCGTAATCCGCCTGGCTGATACGGTTGGCGGAAAACGTGTTGGTTTCGGCGATGTCGGCGCCCGCCTCGAAATAGGCGCGGTGGATCGTCTCGATCACTTCGGGCTTGGTCAGCACCAGAATATCGTTGTTGCCCTTCTGGTCCTTCGCCAGCCCGAGGGCGCCTGCGTAATCCGCTTCAGCCAGCTTCCAGCCCTGGATCTCGGTGCCGAAAGCGCCGTCGGTGATGAGGATGCGCTTGGCCGCTTCGGCCAGCAATTGCTCTCGCGCGTTCACAAGGCATTCTCCTTTGGCCGCAGTCCCAGCAGATGGCAGATCGCATAAGCCTGCTCCGCCCGGTTGAGCGTGTAGAAGTGGAACTCGCGCACGCCGCCATCGTAGAGCTGGCGGCATAACTCGGCGGCGATTGTCGCGGCGACAAGTTCGCGCACGCCGGGCCGCGCATCGAGCGTATCGAACATCCGCTCCATTGATGCAGGGATCGTCGTGTTGGCCGACATCCGGCGGATCGCGGCGAAGCTGGTCACCGGCATGATCCCGGGCACGATCGGCGCGGTAATGCCGGCGGCGAGCGCCTTGTCGAGGAAGCGGAAATAGACCTCGCTGGAAAAGAAGAACTGGGTGATCGCGCGGGTGGCTCCGGCGTCGAGCTTGCGCTTGAGATTATCGAGATCGGCCGCCGCCCCGCTCGCCTCGGGATGGACTTCGGGATAGGCGGCAACCGAAATCTCGAAGTCGTGCATCGCCCGCAGCCCTGCCACCAGCTCGGCGGCATTGGCATAGCCGTCGGGGTGGGGGGTAAAGCGCCCGGCATCGGCTGGCGGCGGATCGCCGCGCAGGGCGACGATGTGGCGCACGCCGGCGTCCCAATATTGCCCGGCGACCTCGGCGATTTCCCCCTTGCTGGCGGCGACACAGGTGAGGTGGGCGGCCGGCACCAGATCGGTGTCGCGGATGATCCGCTCGACCGTGGCGTGGGTGCGCTCGCGGGTGGAGCCGCCGGCGCCGTAGGTCACCGACACGAAGCTGGGGGCCAGCGGCGCCAGTTCCAGCACCGCCTTCCACAGCTGTTCCTCCATCTTCTCGGTCTTGGGCGGGAAGAATTCGAACGAGACGGACAGACCCCCGCGCGGCGCGGCGAACAGGGGCGCTTCCCGCGCGGCATCGATCGAAGCGCTCATCGGCGCACGACCGCAGGGGTGGTTACGGGCATCACGACGCCGCTCGCGCCCGATTGCCTGCGCCCCGTCCAGATCTTCACCGTGAGCGGGCGGCCCGGCAACGCGATCGGCGGATCGGCGGCAAAGCCGGCAGTGCTGAGGAAAGCCAGCATCTGCTCATCGGAAAAACCGAGGCGGGCATGAGCGTGGGCGCTGCGCAGCTCCTCGCGGTCATGCGCGGCGAAATCGACGACCGCGATGCGCCCGCCGGTCCGGGTGACGCGGGCGGCCTCGCCAAGCACCGCGGCGGGGTCCTGCGCGTAGTGCAGCACCTGGTGGATCAGCACCGTGTCGAAGCCGCCATCAGCGAACGGCAGCGCGAGGAAATCGCCCTGGACCAGATCGACGCGGTCCGTCGACAACCCCTGAAGCCGCGCGCGTGCCAGCCGCAGCATTTCGGGGCTTTTGTCGAGGCCAGTGATATGCCGGGAGCGAGGCGCGAAGAGTTCCGCCATGCGCCCGGTGCCGGTGCCGATATCGAGCAGAGTGCCCAGCGCGCCCTTTCCCAGCGCCCGCGCGAGCGCTTCTTCGACCGGTGCGTCGGGGGCGTGCAGCACCCGCAGCGTGTCCCACTCCCCGGCATGGCGGGTGAAATAGGCGGCGGCGCTGGCTGCGCGCGCGGCGCGGATCGCGGCAAGGTGGCGGCGGTCTTCGGCGCACCGGCCCGCAAAGGCGGCATCGCCATGCTCGGCGACGCCAAGCAGGCGCGCGGCGGCTGCGCCCAGCGGCGGCGCGCGGTCCTCGCCGATTGCGCTTCTGAGGAACACCCAGCTGCCTTCCTTGCGGCGCTCCGCCAAGCCCGCGTCGCAAAGAATCCGGACGTGGCGTGAAATGCGCGGTTGGCTCTGGCCGAGGATCTGGGCCAGTTCCCCGACCGCGAGTTCCATATGGGCAAGCAGGCGCATGATCCGCAGACGGGTAGGATCGGCGAGGGCGCGCAAGAGGGGATCAATCCGCATGGCAATCATATAAAGATTTCTTTATATCCATGCAAGACCGCGATTCGCTGCGGAAATGCGAAGGTCGATTATAAGCGAATTTGCCAAATCTGGCACGCCGGTCTACACTTGCTTCCGCGAGATCCGCGACATTCGGGGAGTTGATCCGCGTCATTGTTTTGCAAGGGGTTTTGCGTGAAGAAAATTGCATATGTCGCCTTGGTGTCCGCCGCTGCGCTGACGCTCGCCGCCTGCGGCTCATCGGATAGCGCCGGCGAACAGACATCGGCCGAAAATGTCGAGATGCCGGCCGAAGAAGCCATGTCGGGCATGGATACCGCCGCGACGCCGGTCGCCGATCCTATGGCGGCCCCTGGTGCGGCGGCATCGGCGGCGGCCAGCGACGCTCCCAGCGGCGCAGCGAGCCCTTCCCCGGCGGCCAGCGCCGCGGTTGAGCAAGCCACCAAGGACGCCGAAAAGAAGATGTGATCCGCTCGGCCGGAAAGCGCCGTTCCTCGCGGAATAGCGCTTCCCGGACCCACGCCCATTGCGCCCGGCTGAACTTCACGGCATCACCGCGGCATGGCCGATACGCTGAAGATCACCCTCGCCCAGTTGAACCAGTCGGTCGGCGATCTCGCCGCCAATGCCGCCGGCATGCTCGCCGCGCGGGATCGTGCCGCCAAAGAGCCTGGCGGCGGCTCCGACCTGATCGTTTTCCCCGAACTGCAACTGATCGGCTATCCGCCCGAGGACCTGATCCTCAAGCCGGCGCTGATCGAGCGCGCTGCCGCCGAACTCGACAAGCTGGCGGCCGCCACCAACACGGCTGGTCCAGCGATGCTGGTCGGCTCGGTGTTCGTGCGCGACGGGGCGCTGCATAATGGCGTGGCGCTGCTCGATCAGGGCAAGGTCGCGGCGGTGCGCTTCAAGCATGAACTGCCCAACTACGGCACCTTCGATGAAGTGCGGCTGTTCCAACCCGGCCCGCTGCCCGAGCCGGTGGTGCTGCGCGGGACGATGATCGGCATGCCGATCTGCGAGGATATCTGGCAGCCCGATGTCTGCCGTCATCTTGCCGATTTCGGCGCCGAACTGTTCGTCTGCGTCAATGGCAGCCCCTATGAAATCGACAAGGATGCGCTGCGGATCGACGGTGTCGCCAAACGCCGCGCTGCCGCCACCGGCCTGCCGCTCGCCTATCTCAACCGCGTCGGCGGGCAGGACGAGCTGGTGTTCGATGGGGCCAGCTTCGTGGTCAACGGCGACGGCACCCTCGCGGTGCAGATGAAGGATTGGGAAGAGCAGGAGGTCACCACCTTCTGGACCCGCACCGCCA
>JAYVWX010000087.1:0-3534 GCA_043785715.1 Novosphingobium sp.
GGCTGGGCGCGAGAGCATGTCGGACACCGCCCAGGCGCTGTGCTTCATGGCGGGGGCCAATTCGATCTTCACCGGCGACCGCCTGCTCACCGCCCCCAATGCCGGCGACGACGCCGACGCAGCCCTGCTCGCCCGGCTGGGGATGAGCGCGATGCAGGGCGCAGAGCCGATGCGCCAAGGCAAGACCAAGGAGACAGTTTGATGAGCGGTGCAGGCCCCGAACGGACAGCGGCAATTGCCGCCAAGGTCGAAGCTTTCGTGCGCGAGGTGGTGGTCCCGTATGAGCAGGATCCCCGCCGCGACCATCACGACGCGCCGACCGACGAGCTGGTGTTCGAAATGCGCGAACTGGCGCGCAAAGCCGGCGTACTGACGCCGCATATCCTGGCTGACGGAACCCACCTCACCCAGCGCGAAACCGCGATGGTGCTGGAAAAGTCCGGACTTTCGCCGTTCGGCCCGCTGGCGCTTAACACCAGTGCGCCCGACGAGGGCAACATGTACCTGCTTGGCAAGGTCGGCAGCCCCGAAATGAAGGAGCGCTTCCTAAAGCCCATGGTTGAAGGCCGGGTCCGCTCCGCCTTTTTCATGACCGAACCGGCCGAAGAGGGCGGCGCCGGCTCGGACCCCTCGATGATGAAGACCACCTGCCGGCTCGACGGCAACCACTGGGTGATCAACGGCCGCAAGGCGTTCATCACCGGGGCGCAGGGCGCCAAAGTCGGCATCGTCATGGCCAAAGCCGACGAAGGCGCCTGCATGTTCCTGGTCGATCTGCCCGACCCCGCCGTCCGGATCGAGCATGTGCCCAATACCATCGACAATTCGATGCCCGGCGGCCATGCGACGGTTCTCATCGATAATCTGCGGGTGCCGGCGACCCAGATGCTGGGCGAGGCCGGCGAAGGCTTTCAATATGCCCAGATCCGCCTCGCCCCGGCGCGGCTGTCGCATTGCATGCGCTGGCTGGGCGCTTGTATTCGCGCCAATGAGATCGCCACCGACTACGCTAACCGCCGCCAGGCCTTCGGCAAACCGCTGATCGACCATGAAGGCGTTGGCTTCATGCTCGCCGACAATCTGATCGACCTCAAGCAATGCGAGCTGATGGTCGACTGGTGCGCCTCGGTGCTCGACACCGGCTCGCTCGGCACGACCGAAAGCTCCATGGCCAAGGTCGCAGTGTCCGAGGCGCTGATGCGGGTGGCCGACCGCTGCGTTCAGGTGATGGGCGGCACCGGGGTGACCGATGCGACCATCGTCGAGCGCGTGTTCCGCGAAATCCGCGCCTTCCGCATCTACGACGGGCCGACCGAGGTCCACAAATGGTCGCTCGCCAAGAAGATCAAGCGTGACTGGGTCAAGGCGCAATGAGCGCCGCTGATCAGGATGCCAATGCCGGAACCTCGGCGGTGCGCGAAGGCTTCCGCTTCGACGAGGCCGCTCTCGCCGGCTGGATGGAGGCCCATGTCGAAAGTTATAGCGGCCCGCTGACCATCGAGCAGTTCAAGGGTGGTCAGTCGAACCCGACCTATAAGCTGGTAACGCCGCGCCAATCGTACGTGCTGCGCCGCAAGCCGCCGGGCCAGGTGCTGGCCGGCGCTCATGCGGTCGATCGCGAGGCGCGCATCCTTACCGCGCTGGGACGGGCCGACTTCCCGGTCGCCAAGGTATACGGCCTGTGCACCGACGATGCCGTCATCGGCAGCTGGTTTTATGTCATGGACATGGTCGAGGGCCGCATCTTCTGGGACGCCACCTTCCCCGGCCTGTCACCCGATGACCGCGCCGCCTGTTTCGATGCGATGAACAGGGCCATCGCCCAGCTGCACGGCGTCGATTACGCCGCCATCGGCCTGGGCGACTACGGCAAGCCCGGCAATTACTTCGCCCGCCAGATCGGCCGCTGGTCCCGGCAATATCTTGAGGACGAGGACGCCGGGCGCGACGCGAATATGGACCGCCTGATCGAATGGCTCCCCGCGCATATTCCCGGCGGCGACGAGACCAGCATCGTCCACGGCGATTTCCGCTGCGACAACATGATCTTCCATCCCACCGAACCCAGGATCCTCGCGGTGCTCGACTGGGAGCTATCGACGCTGGGCCATCCGCTGGCCGACTTCGCCTATCACGCGATGATGTACCGCATGCCCCCCGAGATCGTCGCCGGGCTGGGTGGCAGTGACATTGCCGCGCTGGGCATCCCGACCGAAGCCGAATATGTCGCCGCCTATGCCGCGCGAACCGGCCGCTCCAGCTTCGCCAGCTACGACTTCTGCATCGCCTTCAACTTCTTCCGCCTCGCCGCGATTTTCCACGGCATCAAAGGCCGGGTGATCCGCGGAACCGCCGCCTCCGCCCACGCCCGCCAGCGCGCCGAACATTTTCCCAAATCGGCTGAACTGGCCTGCGAGGCCATGCGAGCCTGCGGCTGAGCCGGCAGTATTTACCGCGACTTTCAAGCCGCAGTCCAGCAGCCTTGTCGGGGATTGTCGCCGCCGGCGACGGGATGGTGAGCCCAGCTGGGTTCGAACCAGCGACCTACTGATTAAAAGTCAGTTGCTCTACCGACTGAGCTATGGGCCCTCACCTGGGGGTGCACCTAGGGAGCGGGCGGGGGCGGGTCAAGCGGGACCGGAGCTGCTTGATGGTAAGGCGGGTAATGGGATCGCGCCAGCGCGGCGCGATGGCGGCGGCGGGGGTGAGGACGAAGGCGCGGGCGCGGAAGGCGCCATGCGGCACGGTAAGGCCGGGCGAGGACCAGCTGCCGCCCTGCCACAGGACGATATCGAGATCGAGCACCCGGCTGCCCCAGCGGCGGCCGCCGCGCCGTCGGCCGAAGCGGCGTTCGATCGCCTTGAGCTGCGCAAGGAGTTCGTCGGGATCGAACCGGGTCGTGACGATCGCTGCCGCATTGGCGTAGCGCCGCTGCGAATGCCCGAGCGGGACGCTGGCGATGATCGGCGAGACGGCTTCGACGCAGATCGCCTCGCCGTCCAACGCTGCCAGCGCCGTGCGCAGTACCCTGGCGGGTGGGCCATGGCGAGGATGGCGCTGGTTCGAACCCAGCGCGATCAGGTAGCGCTGCGCCGCCATTGTCCCTCAAATGTCCTGCGCGATGCGGGTGTATAACTCCGGCCGGCGGTCGCGGAAGAAGCCCATGCCGGCGCGGTGCCGGGCGGCGCGGGCGAGGTCGATTTCGGCCAGCAGCACGCCCGGCTCCTCCGCCCCGAACTCCGCGATCAGATCGCCCCATTCGTCGGTGATGAAACTGTTGCCATAAAAGCTCTGCCCGTCCTCCACACCGATGCGGTTGGCGGCGATCACGGGCATGCAGTTCGACACGGCATGGCCCTGCATCGCCCGGCGCCACATGCGGCTGGTGTCGAGGCCGGTGTCATAAGGCTCGGAGCCGATCGCGGTCGGGTAGAACAGCAGTTCCGCCCCCAGCAGCGCCATCACCCGCGCGCTTTCCGGATACCACTGGTCCCAACAGATGCCGACGCCGATGCGGGCGCCGCCGACATCCCA